>JAESRR010000277.1 GCA_016764535.1 Cohaesibacteraceae bacterium
AAGATTTCCTCCTGGAAAATCCGCATGTCGTTGGTGCCTTTGAACACGGTAGGCTGAATGTAATAACCGCCTTTGGTATTTCCCGATGTTTCAAATGGCTTGCCGCCGATTAACAGTTCGGCACCCTCTTTCACTCCGATATCGAGATAGGAAAGGATTTTTTCAAACTGTTCACTCGATGCCTGAGCACCGACCATAGTCGATGAATCAAGTGGATCGCCCTGTATTATGGCTTCAATCCGTTTGAGACAACGCGCCATGAATTCTTCATAGATATCTTCATGGATGAGGGCGCGACTTGGACAGGTGCAAACTTCGCCCTGATTGAAAGCAAATAATACGAGGCCTTCAATCGCCTTGTCGAGAAATGCGTCATCGGCATCCATGATGTCCTTGAAGAAGATGTTGGGGGATTTACCGCCCAGCTCCAGCGTACATGGAATGATATTGGCGCTGGCATATTGCATGATCAGGCGGCCGGTCGTGGTCTCCCCGGTAAAGGCAATCTTGGCAATCCGTGTGCTTGAAGCCAGCGGTTTACCCGCTTCAAGGCCATACCCATTGACGACATTCAGCACGCCTTTGGGCAATAGATCGCCGATCAGTTCCATCAACACCATGATTGATGCAGGTGTTTGCTCGGCTGGTTTAAGGACAATACAATTGCCTGCAGCAAGCGCCGGAGCCAGTTTCCAGACAGCCATCAGGATAGGGAAGTTCCAGGGGATGATCTGCCCTACAACGCCCAGTGGTTCCTGAAAATGATAGGCAATAGTGTCGCCATCAATCTCGCTCAGCGCGCCTTCCTGAGCCCGAATGACAGAGCCAAAATAACGCATGTGGTCAATTGCCAACGGAATATCAGCATTGACGGTTTCACGAATTGGCTTGCCATTGTCCCATGTTTCAGCCTCTGCAAGCATTTGCAGATTGTCTTCCATCACCTGGGCAATTTTATGGAGAATGTTACTGCGCTCTGTGACACTGGTTGCGCCCCAGGAAACCCGAGCCTCATGTGCAGCATCTAGAGCTGCATCAATATCCTTGTTGGTGGAACGCGCAATTTTACAAAGCACACTGCCATTAACCGGAGTGATATTGTCAAAATACTGCCCCTCAATTGGTGCAACAAAACGGCCACCAATGTAATTGTCGTACTTTTCCTTAAATTGAAATCCCATGATCTTCCTCCAGGCTACGATGATTGTTCAACATGGGAACAGGCTGGATCGATTAATGCGTGATGTCATCGGGCCAAAAGCGGTCACGATACAAGAGTGTCGCAATAGTGAGACAGGTCGAACCGTGAATATACTGTTCCTGAAATCCGGGGTAATGCAACCGAACCGTGCCGTAAGGGCAACAGGTCAAAATTAGATGGAAGCTGATCTCCATGTCCCGGTACATCCAGTCAAGAGAATCATTGATCAAATACCCTGGGTGTCGTCTGTTATAGAAAATTCTCGCAGGGATTCTTTTATGTTTTCAATTGGTAAATGGCTGAAATCCGGATTTACCGGGGTATTCGCTCACCAACTGCCGGTGGGGAGCAAAAGCAATCAAAAATCAAATGAAGACGGCTTGACGTCTAAAGTCCGAAGTTCAGGCAGTTTCCGATCCAGACAATCTTCAACGCAAGCACACAATGCCGAATATTCGCTTGAGAACCACACGATTGCCGGTTTGGAAGAATTGGCTTTGGCTGATCCTGATAAACATTATTTGTCGGTACAGCAGGCTTATTGTGAGGTGTTTCAGGCGTCGTTTGACACAACCAAAGAGGCCTCCTGCACCAGAAAAATAACTGAAGCATTATGCACCTTTTCAGATCTTCGCACGCCAGATAATTTACAGCGCGAACAGGATGCAAAATGGCAACCCGATTTCGGTGGTATTAATTTAAAGAGATTCGCGGGGCATGCCAAAAGGCTCAATTTATCACGCGCAATATTTACAGATGCAGATTGTGAGAATGCCGCATTACAAGGTACTGATTTTTCCGGTGCCATATTCAGGCATGTCAACTTTTCAGGCGCAGGGATCTCTGCATCAAATTTCAGTGGAGCAACTTTTGAGCAAGTCAATTTCAATTGCGCTAAAATGCTCAAGACAGATTTTTCCGGATCTACGATGCGGGACCTCGATTTCAGCGAAGCTGCGCTTGCGCGCGCTGATTTTTCCGGCACTCAACTTGATACATGCAATTTTTCACAGGCCAAACTGGTCAAATTCAATTTGTCAGGTGCAATCATCACAAACACCGGTTTTTCAGGTGCGGGACTGGATGGCAGTGACCTGTCAGGCGCAAGGCTGGAAAACTGCATTTTGCATGGGGTTTCATTAAAAGACGCAGATTGTTCGGGCATCCATATGCCGGAAACGGATGTCTCGGGTGCAGTATTATTCGGCTCAAATTTCAGTGGTGCCATGCTTTCGGGCACGAACCTATCCGGAGCAAGAATTGATGGTGTCGATTTTTCCGGTGCAAATCTCGACAAGGCCGATCTCGCAGGATCCACTTTAACAAACACCGATTTCTCTGGTGCGCAACTCACTGATGCTGTGCTTTGTGGGGCCAGGCTTCAAAAAGCTGATCTGTCCGGTGCCAATTGCCAGAATGCTGATTTTACCAAAACACAGCTGGAAGATACAGAATTTTCCGGAGGCAATTTTTGTGGTGCAGATTTTGAGGATGCACAATTAACCGGATTACCCATGCCAGAGGAATGCTGGCCGCAGGGATGGAAGCCGGAAGGCCCGGACAGTGATGGAATCTATCGTTTTGTTCGTACGGATAAATAAACCGCTGCAATACTATTCCTAAATCTTTCGGCCCAAACAATTTGCAATATCGTCACCGGATAATTTTGCGCCAAGCCCATAGTTCGATCGTTAACGAAACATCCTGCATCTCACCAGGCCATGATACTACATCAGCCCGCACCACTGTTTTCAGTCCGGAGCTGTATCCGTGCCACCAATAATCTGGATCGAGACAAAAATGCGTGACCTCTCACTTTACCTGCCGGGAATTCTTATGGCCCATGCAGCCTTTTTGTTGGCGATTGCCAGCCCTGGACCCAACATACTGGCGGTAATAGGAACCGCAATGAGCGTTGGTCGCAAATCCGGCGTGGCGCTGGCACTTGGTGTTGCAACAGGATCGCTCGGCTGGGCTGTACTTACTGTGATCGGGCTTTCTGCCCTGCTCACCAAATATGCAATTGCCCTCACCGCCATCAAAATATTCGGCGGTCTCTACCTGCTCTGGCTGGCGTATAAAGCCTTCAAATCAGCGCGCCCGGATCATGATATCGAAGCCCGGGAACTGGATGGCGGAAAACGTTCTGCATTTGGCTATGCAAAGAGCGGCTTCATTATTCAGATGACAAACCCCAAAGCTGCTCTTGCATGGATTGCTATCATTTCCCTGGGATTGACCGAAAATGCACCGATCTGGGTCGGCGCAACAATCGTGCTTGGTACATTTTCGCTCTCGGTGGTCATCCACACCATCTACGCAGTTGCGTTTTCAACTCCAGCCATGGTGCGTATCTATGGCAAGGCCCGGCGTACTGTTCAGCTGTCACTGGGCGCATTCTTCGCGTTTGCAGGCATCAAACTTCTCACCAGTCGCCTGTAAAGACTATTGTTTGCTAAATATCAGGCAAGGCATGGGACGAAGCATAAAATCAGGATTTGAACTTCTTTAGTTTCCGGTGCAGCGTTGCACGACTGATGCCCATGGAACGCGCAGCTGCGCTAACATTTCCACCCACACCGGCAAGGGTTTGTTGAATGACCCGTTGTTCTGCGGTTGCATATTGCCTTGCCTGATCAATTTCCCGACCTTGCAAACTTGAAAGTGGCCGGGGCGAAACGAGGTCAGCTTCCACCAGCCCGTAAAGTGATCTTGCCTGTCGGGTTGCACCGATAACCAGATCATCCTGATCGACTGCGAACAACGCAGCACCACGCAGGTTTTGATGTCCAGGCATCGTCCTGTCAGATGAGGAAGCGAGTACAATTCGGGCTTTGGAAAATGTCTGGCTAAAATGTTCGGTTTCGATTTTACGAGCGGCATCAAGCACTGCAACAGAAATCAACCGTGAAAATCCAGCCGTCAGATCGGCGCGGCAGGATGATACATCAATCACCGCCATCAGGTCTCCCTGATGATCAAACACCGGAGCAGCAGTGCAGGAAAGTCCGGTATTTTTGGAATGAAAATGCTGGTCCTTGTGAATGGTCAGCAGACGTTCCTCAACGATACAGGTTCCAACGCCATTGGTACCCTCGCTTTCCTCGCTCCAGACAGCGCCTGTCCAAAGACCCCATTGATTGAATGTCACATCATCCTGCGGCGCACCGCGCCTGTCTATGGCAATACCCCGGTTGTCGGCAAGAACCACACAACACCCAACATCTCCAACCGCCAAAAATAACTGATCAAGACTGGGCCCTGAAATATGAAGAAGCGATCCCAGTCGTTCCTGGGCATATCGAAGCTCCGGTGCGCTGATCCGTTGGGGTGCGTGTAGATGCCCCGGAGTTAACTCATGCAACCGGCTTGATCGTTGCCAGGACGCAACCAGAGGTCTGGTCGCGGCGTCATCAGCSGCAATCGCTGCTTCAATTGTGGCGGCGTGTGTGCCTGGAGTGAGCATGTCAGACCCTCCCCGGACTGCGAATGCCTGCATCTGAATCACCGCAATATGGAACCCGGGATGCTGTAACCGGAGAAAAACATGCCGCAAAAAATGTTACGCGTCAAACCGAACCGGGAACTTTCATCTGTTGCCTGGCACAGATTTAGTCTTCATCTGCCGAAATACCCGCAAGATCACGCGCTGCCTGACGCTTTGCTTCGAACTGCGCACCACGCGCGATTTGCACCCGTTGTGCCTGAGGCGATCCGGCACCGTGTAGTGATTCCGTCAGATAACCGACAGCGTTGCGCCCCAGGGTCATATTCTCGATCAGGCGTAAAATACGCATCCGGTCTTCTACCCGTGAATTACTGGTGCCACGCAGAAATTTACGAATGAGCGGGCCTGTTTCCTCATTCTCCAGATCCTGCTCACCGGGCATGGTGACCATCAAACCACCGGCGATATCCTGCGCAAGGCGACTGATCTCGAACGGGAACCGTGTGACATTGTGTTTGCAGACATTGGCCAGCATATCATCATTGAGATATACCCCCGATTTTAGCGGTTTGGCCTCATACGCCGATGCAAGAGCACCCGAGCGGATGGTCTCGTTCAGATGCACCATTTCCACCAGTTTGTCCTTGATGTGAGAGGCTTTTTCGACACCATTGAGCGCAGCTATCTCGGCAGCGGCACCAGTTAACACATCGCCGACTCCGGCTTTACAGATGTAGCTGCAACGATGATAGGTGGTGAACCGTTCCACCAGACTTGCGGCAAATTCAAACTCACCATTCATGAAAATGTGGGCATTGGGAATGAACACATCATCAAATATAATCATCGCTTCCTGACCGGAAAATTGCGCATTCCCCTGATCCAGCGTGCCAGGTTCAAGGCAGCGCGTATCACTTGATTGCCGACCGTAAATATAGGTGATGCCTTTTGAATGTGCAGGGATAGCGCCAACTATTGCAAAGTCCCGGTCTTTCTCTCCCAAACGCAATGTCGGCATTACCATCAACCAGTGTGAATTGATGCAACCGGTCTGATGCAGCTTGGCACCAGATACGTAGACACCTTCTTTGCTACGTTTTGAGACATGCAAATAGAGATCCGGATCATCCTGCATATGTGGTGGTTTTGATCTGTCGCCCTTGGCGTCTGTCATTGCACCGCCCAGCACCTGATTGCGAATTTGCAGGGCCGAAAGAAACGCCAGAAAGCGCGCGTGATATGGYGTGTCATGCGCCTCATCAATATCRAACGTTATTGAATGCARCGCATTAAGCGCATCAAGCCCGACGCAGCGTTGAAAACATGTGCCGGTTTTACGGCCAAGGGTATGCTGCATTCTGGCCTTTTCAACCAGATCGGAAGCTGATCCCGCAATATGTAAAAACCGGTTGATCGTCTGACCGCTGATTGTTGATTGCACGCTGCCAAGTGCGGCGTCGGATTGCGCCAGTTCATAGGTCTGGGCAATTGCATTGATGGAAGGCCGGATCATTGGATGATCAACAGGCTCGGGAACGCGCTCCCCCATAAGGAACACCCGCATATCGCGACCACGCAGGCTGTCAATGTAATCGTCCGCTGTCTTGATTGGAGGATGATTACCCCAGAGCGCTTTGTCCATATTGGCGTTCGTTATTGTGCTGCTCATCCCGTGGTCCCCAATTCAATGCGTCAGTGTGCGTGTCGATACCAGTGTGCACATCATTACCCACAGCATCAAAGGGCAATATTCCGGAACGGGTTATCCCTTTGGAGAAAATACATAACCAGGTTTGCCGGGCATCCAGACGCGCAATTGGCGACTTCATCAATATTTGATGCACCGGATGAACTGCCTGTTTTGATTGATTATCGCCGATTTTATATGTTGTGAATTTCACATTTATCAGAAACGATCATCGATATACGCCATGCAGCAGAGCCTGTCTTGTAACAAAAATCATCTGAACAATGCTCCATCATTCCTCCAGTGAAATTGGGAAAAATCAATGTTTTCAATCTACTTGAACGAATTCATCCGATGTATGAAATACGGCATTTCATCGCCGTTGATCCAGAATCATCATCCAATGCGTATTTATGGTTATTTGCGTTTCAACCCGTCAGCTACCAGAGCGACGGTTCCCGGCTCACAGTCTTTGAACAATGAAACAACAGGGGAGCAAGCATGACAGATCATGACCCACACCCGGTTTTTGACACCCCGCAGATGCGCAAGAGACAAATCGAGGCGATGTTCCAGTCATCGGGCAAAAACCGGCTCGATCAGAAACTGGAATCCTGGTTGCTCAGCAAAGGCCAGACGATTGCCTCCAATCTCCTGACAGGCGCATTGGAACGTCACACATTGGTTGAAGAAACCGGCAATCCAGACAGGGAAGTTGTAACTGACGCCATCCTCACCGACATTCGTTTTGCTTTTAAGGAGGCCACATTGACAATGTTGATCTCGCGCGGATTGATGGCCGATACGCTTGAGCTGATGGGAGAAAACAATTCCTACCACCCTGTAGCTGATTATCTCGACGGCCTTGTTTGGGATAAAAAGCCACGCCTTGATGGCTGGATAGAACAATACATCGGTGTTGAAGATACCCGGCTTTTTCGATCCTTTGCCCGCAAAATACTCTGTGCTGCCGTGCGCCGCATCCGTAAACCTGGCTGTAAATTTGACCATGCTTTGATCCTGCAGGGCAATCAGGGAATAGGAAAATCCTCGATCATCAGAGCTCTATCACCGGACCCCGACTGGGTGACCGATCAGGTCAAGGTTGGTGACAATGCGCGTGAAGTGATTGAAAACAGTCGAGGCGCATGGCTTGTGGAACTGGCTGAGCTGGAAGGGTTCTCGTCACGTCAGGCAAGTGAAATCAAATCCTTTATGACCACCACAAATGACAGGGCACGTCGAGCCTATGCCCGCTTCCCGGAGGATGTACTACGCGGTTTTGTATTGTTCGGGACAACCAATGAACACAATTTTTTGCGCGATCTAACCGGCAACCGCCGGTTCTGGGTCGTGCCGGCCAAATATTGCAATTATGGTGGCCTTGCCAGAGAACGGGACCAAATATGGGCCGAAGCGGTGGTTCGGGAACCCCGCGAACTTCTCTGGCTGGAAAGCCCTGGCCTCAAAGAGGAACACGAAAAGCTCAACAAACGCCTGATGGATTATGGCCCGTGGTTTGAGTTGCTTTCCGAAATCATTCCAARTGARGGGGATTTGAAAATTCCGGTGCGSGATGTCTGGTCGATCGTCGGAGTATCTGCTGGCAATCTTGCCGGTATTTCCCGCAGACAACARAGTGATCTGCGATCGGCAATGGTCGGGCTTGGGTTTTACGGCGAGCGGTTTATCCTGTCGCACCGCGGATCGAAAATGCGGGCATTTCTACGTGGTGAGAAGGACAAGGCGATCTGGTGGATGCTTTCAGACACACAAAAGCGGGACGGGTGAGCGAACCTTTATTGATAATTACTTTAAACCGAAACCGTCTGCACCCCATGGTAACGGCCAGAYAGTTACCGCCATGTCGTTGAATWATATATCAAATTTTRKAAAMNCCCCTGTTACTGTCTGATTGTMGTTTTAAAATAAATAGATACASNCAGGCATATRTTGGTTTGTAGCGGTTACCGRTAATTTTTGACATTAACTYATAAAYATCAATAGCTTAMTCGGAATWTGAGGCCGTTCCCAGGGTGTTCCRACAATTACCTTATTGCMGGTATCACAGGCTCTGGAAGRCCYGCATGAAAGAAAGTTCAACYACATTCTGTTGCCAACCGGACACATCACCTGAAACGTTAATKGTGAAACATTGACCCGAACCAAAACCGGGCCTAGCCTTSMRRYGTCTATTCCTTAACGAAAGGAGGTTGATTGTGAAATCATTTAYWGGAGGTGATGGCTGTTAGCTATCACACCGGCAGGAGCAGCAGTGATGTTGCTCCTGTTTTTGTTTGAAGGGTCAGCGATTATCCGCCAGCTTGAATGGCCGTTTTTCTATTTCTGCAATTGACAAGAATCTCATAGGGTCGCTCCATATTGATCAATCAACAATGGAAAGGTCGCATCGATGCCAGTAGATACGCCCCGTGATTCATTTTTCAAAACAATATTGTCGCTCGTTTTTCGCTCCGAACTGAATAGCAAAGCTGCCTGGTGTATCAGGCTGATAACTTTCGCCCTGCCAGCTTTACTTTTGCTGGCGGTGATCAATAACCCCTGGGTGGAACCCAAATGGCTGTTTCTTGATCCACTGACTTCTGCTGAATTCTCCGGCGATTGTTGCCACTCCTATTTTGGAGCGATGTCCAATCTTGGCATCCTGCTCTGGGCGTCGACTGCTGCCGTTTGCCTGTTCTCGGCAGCAATTTTAATCCTGTCTAACCATAAAACCAGCCTGATGTGGTTTGCGCTTACAGCCGGGTTACTCACCGGCTGGCTGGCGATCGATGATACTTTTATGCTGCACGAGAATGTACTGCCGGGATTGGGTGTGCCACAAAACCTCGTCATCGGGATTTATGCTGTGTTGGCGCTGGCCTATATTTTCAGCAGCTGGCGGATTATCCTTTCCGCGGATTTCTGGATCCTTGGTATTGGTGGCCTTGCCCTGGTGCTGTCAATATTTGTTGATGTCGTKATTCATAGTGCCGCCAAACATGTTATCTATCTTGAAGACAGTGCAAAATTCTTTGGSATTTTTTGCTGGGCWTCATTCCATATCACGACCCTTGCAGACAGGGTCACACAGCTRWTGAAGATGAAACGAYAATGAAAATCGACATCRATAAACGACTGGTTTTCCGKGTCATCTGGATTGGTGTKATCGTGGCCATCGCTCTGCATCCGCAGATGATCGTTGAGTTATTCATAAGTATCATCCCCGATGGCTATCAGTTTAACCCCGGTGGGCAATGGTTGCATCTGCTGGCTGGCAATGCAGACCCTCTTGCAATCGTTTTGGCAATCATCGGTCTGGCTGTGCTGCTTGGTGCGCTGCCAGCCAAAATATACAGCATCATGTTTCCGGTCAAAAGCGCCGCTGAATTGATGGTTGAGGAAGCTATAAATGAAGCGAAACGTTTACATGAGGAATTGCCGGACCATCTGAAATAACTGATCAGGGAATGTTCAGACTTTTGTTGCTATTCAGCGTCCTGATCGCATTGAGCAAATCCTCTGCCTTGCCATCCAGAGCCATCACCGGTGTGAGCGCAAATGCCGGTTTAATATAACCGGTAAGTTTGCGTATCAAAAAATAATCCAGCAACATTACTTTCCAGATTTTCGCCGGGTTTCCGGCATCATTGCGAACGACAACAACTGCCTGGGGATGGTGGCTGCAATGAATCGATTTGATCGATGACCACGGAACCAGCTCCCGGTTATTTGATCCACGATCCACAATTCCGGCATTGGAAATAACAAGTGCCGGTTGAGGGCGCACAATATCAATAAGCGTAACCAGCGCTTTATAACCAAACATAGCCATGCCGATGGCCCCTATCAACAGACTGTGCTGCACAACATATATCGTTAAAAGAAACAGGCTGCCCGATATGGCAAGGTTGGTCCATAACGTGGATTTTTTGTAGTTGAGATGAAACTGGTTCATTTTCCCGCCCCGGTTATTCCTGCATAATTTGTCCGACGGGGAGAGTGTATTTCCCTCCCCGGAGTGATGTTCGCGCTAGAAGCAAACCTTGCGCTGACCGGTTGTAATCACACCGGTATTCCAGCGTTTGCTGTCGGGCCAGCCAATGTCACCACCGGCGGTGCGATTAAAATAGATCATCGGGCGACAATGTTTTTTGTTATACAGGATCACCCGGTCCTGACCAACACGTACAGGTTCGCCAAGTTTGCCGCCAAAGATCGTCCACTCAAAAACCGGCCGTTTTGACCAATCCAGATTTATGCCGATCGTGCGACTTGCATAGCGGATGTAATTGCTTTTGGATCGACCACGATACCAGGCAATGGCGATGGGCTCTCCATAAACCAGAGGGCTTTTATCACCGCCTGGCCTGTGAAAAAACCACTTGCCTTTGGTTTTGGCAGTTAATGCTGTTGCATTGTTGGTCCAGCCAAGATTTATGCCGCGACCGGCACCCTGTTTTTCATATTGAAAAAACTTGCGGTTTTTCAAACCCTTGAGATTGTAATAATTGCCGGATGCAGGTGTAATAGTTCCGCGGCTATTGGCGCCTACCATCCATTGTTTGTATTGAGACGGGATGTCGTAACTGGTCACCGGTTGATCTGCACGTGCAGGAACAGCGGCTAAACCTGTCGAAATCAGAACCGAGAGCGCTATAAAACCCGAAGCGCATTTGTTGATTGTATTGATTGACATTTTGATATCCCCGTGAATGTCTTGCATCATTGTGCATATCAATACAATTGGTGATTGAACCGCATTTGAACGCAGTATTCATGCGTTGTTCATTGAAATAATCGGTTAGAAATCTGGAAAACAGTCGGATGGAAATCTGGCCAGTCTGGCGGATGTTATGGAAGCAAAAAGAGTGGTTGAGTTACCCGGAGACCAACACTAACTACATGGGTAATCCCCCCATTTATGGGGTTGTTTGATACTAGAACTACGCGGCCATTTTATATTGGTTCAGTTTCATAGCGGGTGTGATGCCGCCTATGCCCA
>JAESRR010000278.1 GCA_016764535.1 Cohaesibacteraceae bacterium
AAAGCCAACGAATACCCCGCTTTTACACCGCCAGCGCTTTGACCATCAATTCCGCAGTCATGGTTGATGACCCCGGGTTCTGCCCGGTCACCAGCAAACCGTCAGCTACAGCATGGGGAGCGAAGGCCGGGCCTTCATTGTAGTTCGCGCCGCGTTCGACAAGGCTGGTTTGCAATGCAAACGGCACGGCATCAGCAAGGCCGATCGCGGCTTCCTCGGCATTGGAGAATCCGGCAACAGTCTTGCCCTTCAGAAACTCTTTGGAAGGATGCGCCATCAGGCCCGCAACACCATGACATACAGCGCCAATTACCCGCTCGCGAGATGACGCATCAGCCAACAGATCACCCAGTACCGCATTGTCGGGGAAATCCCACATTGTGCCATGACCACCAACGAGAAAGATCCCGGCAAAATCCTGCATGTCTTTTATATTCGATAGTTTGGTAGATGCAGCGAGCATGGATGACGCATCATCATCAGCCGCAAACTGCTTCCCCAGCGGGCCAGCCATTTGTTCTGTCAAACTACCCGGATCAACGGGTGGTTGCCCGCCCGCAATCGAAGTAATTTGCAACGCATAACCGGCATCCTTAAAGGTGTAAAAAGGTGCTGCAAGCTCTTCCATCCAGAAGCCGGTCTTGTTGCCGGTATCGCCAAATTCCGCATGAGAGGTACAGACAAGCAAAATCGTTTGTTGGGGTGATGTGGTCATGGTCAGTCCTTGTAATGAAATCAATATTGAAAATCGGTAGACAGTTATTCTCGATCAGTTCAGCTGCCAAAAAATCCAGTGAATGAAACGAACCTGCCATCGTCGGTTAAATTGGCGTGGCTGGTGCCGCGCATCATTTCCGCGCCGTCAGGTGCCACCAGACGCCAGTTGGCAAGCGATTGATTATGGTGTTCCCGTACGCTTTCGATCTCAAAACCCGCTCCGGGCATATCCTTCTGGAACTGCGCCATATGGGCCGAGAACTTTAGTCGCCCCGAGAGTGAAATTGTCGGGTCCGTATAATTGACAYCTTCAACAACCAGCTGTGCGAGGGCAGCATCGCGAGCCGCCTCTGGCTGGGACCATGCTTTGGAATAGGCGTGCCATTTGGTTTCAGGCATTTTGTTCTCCAACAATTGATTTTATTTCAGCGATGATGGTTTTTTTCAGGGCTGCCTTATCGTGTCCGTGACGGATCAACACCAAAAGTCCCTGATAAAAAACCAGCAATCGGTTTGCTGTGATTGTGATTTGATCGACGGGGAAGCCGGGCACCGCTGAAAGCGATTTTACAAATCCCTCTTCAAGCAGGCGAAATCCTTCACTGACATATTTATCAGCGATGCTGTCTTCACCCGCCAGCTCAATGGCGCAATTGGTAAGTAGACATCCATGAGATTGACTTCCCGGCTCTTCAAGTAGCGTCAGGAATAAATCCAGCAGCCCGGTGCCCGGAACCTCGTGCGATAGATGCGCGGCAATGCGTTTTTTGACCACAGTCTCAATGTAGTGGCCAAATGCCCGATCAAAAATCCCCTGCTTGCCGCCATAACTGTTGTAGATACTGCCCGATGCCAGACCGGTTTGCTTTTCCAGAATTTTGATCGAAACATTGCGATAGCCATGCTGACGAAACGCGTGCATTGCACCGGTCAGCGCGGCATTTTCATCAAACTCGAGTTGTCGTGGCATATCCGGATCACCTGAAATTTATGCAATTGATCTATTTTAAATTACGCATTCTAAAATAACCATTTTAAATTAAATGTCAATGCCGGATAATTCAGCTGGATCAGGTGCCGCGCAGTGGACACGTCTCAGACTTCGATATTGGCGACAACACGGATCTCGACCAAAGCACCAACGCGGCGAAGACCGGCAACTTCAACAGCCGTCCATGCGGGAAATGGCTCCCCGCAATATTCAAGGCGAACTGCATTAAACTGATCAATATGGTCCTTCAGTCCAACATGATAGGTTGTCATTTCGACAATTGACTGAAACGACAGCCCCACCTCTTGCAATGTAATACCAATTTTATCAAAAGCATTACCAAACTGGGTCACCGGATCTTTGGGCATATGCCCGTCAGTGCCACTGCCGGTAATACCGGAGAGAAACACCTGGTTGTTGGAAACAATACCGGGCGAGAGCTTCAGCTGTTCAGCGACTGCCCTGAATTCCGGAGGCATGATTGCGATAATGCTCATAAATATCCTCCCTGTGGTCCCTCATACATCCATGTTGGCAACAACCCGGATTTCAACATTGATCCCCTTGCGTTGCAAACCGGCAACTTCTACCGCTGTCCAGGCCGGAAACGGCTCACCGCAATATTCAATCCGGATCGCATTGAACATTTCAAAATGTTCCCGCAAGCCAATATGATAGGTGGTCATCTCGACAATGGATTGATAACCCAGCCCGGCCTCGGCCAGAATGACGCCAATTTTGTCAAATGCTGTGCGTATTTGCGCATCAAGGTTATCGGGAATTTTACCGTCAGCTTCTGTCCCGGTAATGCCGGAAAGATACAGATGATTGCTTGAAACGATAGCCGGAGAAAGCTGTAATCTCTTCGCGATTGCCTCAAACTCCGGAGGTATGATTGCGAAAATAGTCATAACCTGATCCCATTACAAAATTACTTCAATATACTACAATCCAATTGTCAGGGTCTCGCCATCTCTGCCCCGCGAACAACATGCCATCATCTTTGTGTTTGCTTGCTTTTCACTATTTGAAAGCACACTGTCACGATGTTCGACCTGCCCCGCATGAACCATGACCTCGCAAGACCCGCAAAGTCCTTCACCACAATCATAGGGTAGATCAATGCCCTGATTTTGCAACACTTCCAAGAGGCTTTGATTGGCTGGCACAACAAGTTCAATCCCCGTATCGCGCAATCTGACGTTAAAACCCTGTTCCGCCGCTTCATCTCCCGCAATGGCAATAGCCGTGAAGTGTTCAATCACCAAACGACCGGCAGGCAAATGTGCTGTCAGATTCTGTAATTCATCCAGCATCCGCGCCGGTCCACAGGCATAAATTTGCGGCCCCTCGCCAGCATTCTGTACAACCCGGGCAAGATCAATCCGGGTTTGTGTATCAGAATAATGCATCTTCAACGCGCCACTATGGTCTCGCAAAAGGCGTTCCCCGAACACCATATGCGCGGACGATCTACAGCAATAATGCAGTTCAAATGAGCCTTTATTCGCCTTCAGATCATCAGCCATGGCAAGGATCGGCGTGATGCCAATTCCCCCGGCAATCAGTATCTTGTGCCGGTCGTTATCCCGAAGCCTGAAATGATTTTTCGGTCCACGTATTTTGACGATGTCACCAACTGCAAGTTTTTCGTGCATATAGCGCGAACCGCCACGACCATCGGCTTCATGCAACACCGCAATCTGAAAACTGTCATCTTTTGACTGTGCGCCACAAAGCGAATATTTACGGCTGAAATCGCCAGCTAGTACATCAATATGCGCGCCTGCACTCCATTTGCGCAAGGGTCTGCCTTTTGGGTCCTTCAACGTAAAAACCCGGATGCCTTCACCGCTGTTCTCAATATTGCTGACAACCATCTTGCGGGCGATATCGGCTTTAATCGGTGGTCCGATGACAAAATTCTGCGGAGGCGAAGATGGTTTGGCATGCAATGACGGGTCCCATTTCACCCAAAGATTATTCGGGCCACGAAACGAAATGTTCGGCTGAAAACTGAATTCCTGCCCTTCTGCCAATCGCAGGTCAGGTATCCGGCGGGACAATTCCTCAATGAAAATCCGCATCTCCATCCGCGCCAGGTTCTTGCCCATGCACTGGTGGCTGCCATAGCCAAAGGTCAAATGATCAACTGCGTTCTCGCGGTAGATATCCAGCATTTCGGGGTTTTCAAAATGCCGCTGATCATGATTTGCCGAAGCCGTAACGATCAACAGTTTGGCACCCCTGGGGATGTCCACGCCACCAATCACTGCATCATCCGTCGCCAGACGACGCCAGGCTACAACAGAGCCGGATATACGCAGACATTCCTCAACTGCATTGGGGATCAGCGCCGGGTCTTCAATAATGTTTTGCCAGGCATCACGATCGCCAAGCAGCATCCGCAGGGCATTGGCTGTACCGTGGCTTGTTGTTTCATGGGCCGCAACAATGATCGCCATCATCATCGAATGCAGGTAGGAATCGGTGATGATCTCCGGCAGATCCTTCTGTTTCTGGATAGCAAAATGCATCCAGCCTTTTCCGTCCGGCTCATTGCGCATTTTGGCCAGCACCTTGCCGGAATATTTCCAGAATTCGCCAACCGCTCGCGCGACATTCTCCTGTTCTTCCGGGGTTGGTTTACCCCAGGTATTGACCATATGCGCCGTGCAGAATTCCCGCAGTGTGTCAATATCCTCTTCAGGTACACCAAGGAAATTCAGCGCCACCGAGAGGGGGATTTCCCAAAGCATATCAGCGACAAGATCACTCTCGCCCTTTTCGATAAAATTATCGATATAGCGGGTCGTCAGCGTGCGGATCATGCTTTCACGCGCTTTAAGGTTCTCCGGAATGAAGTGATCCATCAACGCCCGGCGGCGCTCGGTGTGGGTCGGCTCGTCCTCATTCACCATTGTGCGRTTYAGYTTGTAATCATAGCTTTTGAGAATATCCATCGCCGYATCGGAAAACGGCACAATCTTCTCCAGCGCAATCGAGGGCGAGAACAGTATATTGTCGCGAAACACCGCCTTTACATCGTCAAACCTGCTGACAACCCAATAGCCGATTTTGGGTGCGTAAAATACCGGGTTTTGATCGCGCGCCCAGGCAAGGGATTGTGCGGGRTCGCTCTGATATGGTGCATCAAACGGGTCAAAATTATTTGCCAATTCCGACATCGGGCAAGACTCCGGGGCATTYTGCAAATTTGCCTGACCGGAARCCGGGCATCCACCAGAAGCRTCGGAGWTAGTATCAAGGGTCATTTTGGCTCGCTGGTTCTTCATAAAGCTGTTGCGCAYGCWGTCRATTTCATTACAGTATRTTTACTATTATCGCGCAAKATTGTGCTAAATAAGTAAACTAYGAAACGCYACCTGTGTCAATATTGTGCGTGCCRKTATAAACTACGCAGTATTCCTTTACGCTTCGCTCAGCTAAAGGTGAATCAAAGAAATTGAAATGRCTGARAAAAAGAACAGATTGCAAACGCTGGATCGTGGCATCCTGGTGCTCAAACTGGTTGGACATCATCCATCCGGGTTAAGCATGGCAGACATTGCGACACACATGTCCATCGACCGTGCTATCGCCTATCGCATCATTGCAACACTGGAAGATCATGCGCTGGTCACACGGCTTGATAAYGGCAATATYGTTCTGGGAACCGGCGTTCTSACMATGGCTTCGCAATTTGATRCAAACCTGCGGGCGCATGCAAAACCGCTGCTCGAGATGTTATCAATCGAGGTCAATGCTACCGCCTTTATATCCATGGCCGAAGGCAATGAAAGCGTCGCCATTATGGTGATTGAAGCTCAGCAATCGTTTCTAAAACTTGGCTATCGTTTGGGCAGCAGACATCCTCTCACGGTTGGCGCGGCAGGCCTTGCCATTCTTGCCGGTCGTAAGGAAAAGCCGCAGGATGCCGAAGATGTCAAACGCGCCCGCCGGGATGGCTATTGCATCACCCGGGGGCAGATACAATCCGGCGCTATTGGTGTCGCCAGCCCGATATGTCTATCGACAGAGCTTTACCCTACACTCGAATGCGCCATTGGCATTGTCTCAATGGAAGGTCTGGATCTGGAAAACGCCAAAATCTCGGTGATGGATTTCGCTGGCAGACTGCGCGAATTAATGCACGGGTAAGCGGCCGCGCAGTGTCGTGTTAAAGAAATTGAGTTTTGTTAACACATCGAGACAACGTGTTAAAGAAACCAGCTTTTGCTACCGCAGGGTACACATCCCCTAATTTTTACTACACAATCGGATTGTGCCTCATTCAATTGGCTTTACCCGCTTTGAGCTGTCGATATTCGGCTTCATATGTATCAATCAAAAGTCCAAAAAGCTGAACATTAATATGGTCTTTGCCATGGATCAATAATGTGGTTTCCATCACTTCCCACATGATTTTCAAACCAGGACCGAATGCACCACTTGTAGCAAGTGTGCTCCCTATGTCGAACCGTCGGCTCAGGGTCTCGGGGTGGGTTTCGCCCTGAATTTCAACACGTAGCGCATGCGCCTTGCGCTGCAGTTCAAGTGTTTCAGGATACATATGTTGCTGCAGGAGTGAACTTGCGAGCCCTGAATGCAATTCGGCGAGCTCAAGTTTGCCACGTATATGTGGCTCCAGCAGTTTAAGCGCCTTGCGGTATACGCGTTCCGCTTCCTTGAATTTAAATTGATCCTGCAATTTTTTTGCTTTCCTGATCAACAAATTGCCAGCGGTAATACCACCTCCATTTTTACGAATTTTTTCGGCAAGAACAACTTCGAGCTTATCCATGTCTTTCAACAAAACCGGAAAGGGAATGGTGATTTTCTTTTCATCAGCCCTCGCCTGTTCCAGCAATCGGCTGGCTTCATCCAGTTCACCAGTCATCGTGAGGACTTCGATCAATTTGTTTGTTGCAAAAACCCTGGCTATAAGGCCGTCTGAAGTATCACTGGCGCGTGCAATGGCATTGCGAAACATGAATTCGGCTTCTTTGTGCCAGCCCCGGTTAAAATGCCCGATCGCGAGGCCCTGCCATGTAAATATTTCCGCCAATAACCCTGATGAAGAACCACCACTGATTTCAAAATTGTTCAGGGCTTGAAGATAATAATAAACCGCCTCTGCATAGTTGCCATGTGTTCTGATACCTTCAGCCAATTCAGACCAGGCTTTCGCACGATCTATATGATCGGGTGGCGTATTCCACTCAACCCATTTGGCAATTTGGCGTAGTTGATCCGGCTTCAGCGCATTTAGCGACCATTTATCGATCAATTCCCCTAGGCCTTTAATCACCTCCCGATCGGGGGATATTTTCGCCTTTGCAAGTTTCAGAGTATCACTGAACATCTGTCTTGCAGCCTCAATATTACCCATCTGTGCCAGGGCTTCGGCAAGCAGGGTTGATCGTTCAATTGAATTGGAATGGCCCTTGCCATTTTTTGTAACATGATCATCAACAGACCAGGCGAGCACACGGGTAGCTTCTGTCCAGTCACCCATACCTGCACCCAGCGCCCTGGCAAATTCCAGATCAAACGTATTATATCCGGGGAAATTCCCGCCTTCCGCAAGATATATGATCATCGCGTCACGATAAAAGCCAATTGCAGCAGCTATATCGTTGTTTTTCATCCGATCTACCGCATGATCGCGCAGAATGCCTAAAAGCCGCTCGGGACCGAGCACGCCTTTCGGGTTGATATGTTCTTTCGCTCGTGAGGCAAATTTGCGTGCAAACAAATCATCCGCGCCAGCTGCTTCTTTCAATTGCAACGCAGCTTTTTGATATAAATAATATGCCACATCGCTGAACCCGGCGGCTCCATGCGCACTTGCAAGATTGGCAAATTCAAACCCGGAATTCTGCAATTCACTATTCCCGGCGTGCAACATGATCAGCACAGCCTTGCGAAAGAGCGGCAGCATGGCTTCAAAATCTCCGGTGGAACCAACATGCGACGCCATTTGACGATATGCATCAATGAGATCCCGGGGACTTGCAGCAGGATTATTCTCCAGTGCTGTAATGGCCTTATCAAGATAAATTTTGGCGTTGGTGAACCGCTTTGCCTTGTCGTATTTGGCATTGCCAATACTACGGGCAATATCGCGATAAGCGCTGGCAAGTTGCACATCATTGGGGGCCAGAATTTGCTCCTGAATTTTCACAACATCCCGCATGTGATATCCCTCGCGCCACACTGCACCAACTTGCAGCCCCCGCTCCGACCAGGTTTTACCAAGCTCCATGCGCGATATATTCTGTTCCTTTGAGGGGCGTCCCGATGCACCCTCACCAAAATGATGATCAGTCAGCGCCTCCGGGAAAAGACGGCTGTAAACCGACCCAATTGAACCAAAGCGATAAAACTGGATGGCTTTCTCAAGCAGTTCCCGCGCTTCGGCTTTGTGATCCTGCTCAAGCAACACCTGCGCCAGTTTCGTATAGGCACTGGCACGAAACAAAGGCACTGAATCTGGCTGTGATAATCGGCTCTCCCCATAATGCAGATACACCCGAAGGGATTTTTCAGCTTCTTTAAAACGCTGTTGAGCGATTAAAGTATCGATACGGTTCAAATACAAATTTGCATGATCAGGTCCGGGATTACCGGACTTGATATGAGTTGTAATTGCGTTCGCCTTGTTCATAATTTTTGTTGCAAGCTTGTGTTTACCCGCAAATTTGAGGTGACTTGCCATCCGTGTCAGATGTGGGGTCCGATACCCGGCCTGCTTCCAGTATTCGCTTTTTTCCCGTGCTGCAAGAGCCTGATAATGTGGCTGCCCTTCATCATGCAGACCATTGAGAACAAGCAGCTCCTGCAAAGTATTTTTAAACCTGCGGCTAATCACAGCCTTGCCGCTTTCATACTCCACATTGTTAACATGCCCCATCGCCTGGCGCATACGAACCAGTGCCACACCTGTTTTTCCTTCCGCCATCAAAGCCCGCGCCGACAAAAGTTGGCGAAAGGCCCGATACATCAGGTTCTGCTTCCTGCTCCGCGCCTTTAACGGCGGTTGGATGGTGCCAAAATCCATCTCGCTGGTGGTTTTTTCTCCATACATTTTTTCCAGTATTTTTTGTCGTTCAAGCGGTCCCCAGGGCGGTGCATAACCGATCAGGACAACCAGAGCCTTCAGCATCTGGCGATATTCCAAAGGCATGGTCCCGGGTGTGTTCTGAACAAATGCCGCTGCTTCTTCAAAAAACGGCAATGCCTTGTCCATTTGACCCAGCTCGGCCAACACATAGGCCTTCAAAAACTGGACACGTGCCGCCTCAAAATAATTGCGGCCGGTATGTTCAATATGGCTGTCCAAAGCGGCATTGAGCCGCTCAAGCGATTGCTTGAATTTTCCCTGCATAACCAGATTATAGGCAAGTCTTTCATGGGCAAATCCAGTTTCCTCGCGGGCTTTATCTCCATTATTCTGCAAGGATTGCAATTGATTACGGCGATATTCTTCCGCCTCAACAAACTGTCCCTGCGCTTCCAGATTGCCAGCTTTCGGGTTTGTCAGGTGCAGCACGTCCTGATGATTATTGCCCTTTTCCTTACGAAGAATTTCAATAATCGCGTCATAATTCGGACTGGATTTTTGATAATATCCCTGATCGGACAAACCGGCGGCCACACGCATCATTGCACGCACCGCTTCAAATGATTTTCCTTGCGGATGGACGGACAAACGAGCTTTATCGTTCAGCGATATCAGTGCTGGGCCATTGCGCGGATGCGGTAGCACAAAGGTTTCAGCGCCTGGTCCCGTGTCCGTATCAAACAGCTCCTGATAACGCCGGGTATAACGAACTGTTATAGCCGCTTCAAGCCCTGATGCCGTCGTGGAAATTTTCATTGCGCGTTTCAAAAGTGGCCGGGCTTCATCCAGTCTACCAAGGCCTGCCAACACAATTCCCAGATTGTGGTAACTTTCTGCAATCTTTGCCTGATCAGTGGTATCTGACTGCCTTCGAATATCAAAAGCCTTGCGTAGATGCGTAAGCGCCTGTTTCGATTTCCCTTGTTGAGCCCGGATTAAACCAAGGTTATTATAGATATACGCAATCCCCGGATGGTTTTGATGGCCGTTGATTTTTATAATTTCAAGGGACTTTAAATAATGAAGCGCCGCGGATCGCGCCAGGCCAAGTTTTTCGTAATTCTGCGCCAGTTCGGTATGGCTGGAACCCGTCGGGCCGTTCCCCGCTGGCAATTTATCAAGATGAATACTCAGGGATCTTTTAAAATGCGGGTGGGCTTCATCATATCGTTTTAGTTTATAGAGCGACCGGGCGAGGTAAGACAACATATCAGCCAGCGGCATGTTGTTTTTGCCGACTGACCTGATTTGTATGGCGCGTGTTTTATCAAGCAATTCCACCGCTTCTCTGTATTTTCTCTGGTCATACAGGCTGAGCGCCAAATCGTAATGCGTCGCAGCAGTCTTTTCATGCCATTCACCAAAGCCCTTCTGCGTCAGCGAATTCGCCTTTTCAAAAAACACCTGAGCAAGACTTGCTTTTTTCTGCGCGCGAACAATCTTTCCCAATGTGCTATAGATCGGCGCAATTGCCAGGCTTTCATTGCCCAGTAAATTGATTGCATCCGCGAGTGCATTCTGTGTCAGCGAGCGCGCTTCTTCATACTTCTCATTTTCGAAGGCACTTTTTCCAGCTGTAAACATCTTGCGGATTTGCTCGAAACGTACAGATTCAACAACTGGTTTTGACACCGTTTCCGATTTTTCCAAAATTTGCAATGGACCCGCTGCCTGGACCGGCATGACCGCAACGCCCGCCAACAATATCCCGACAACGCCAATAATTCTTGCAACCATCTTCTCAGACCGCATCACTCGCTCCCGCACTGCTGGTATTTCAATCTATACCAGTGACACACGCAGTGCGATAAATAAAGTAAGGAAGGGATAAGCAGAATCAGACGCTGGCGGATCAATCAACCAACGCATCACCATCAAACATAAACAGACTCACGCTTCACCGCGCATCAAAGCACACGGCGGCAAGAGCAAAATTGTAAAAGAAAAAAAATCCTGATCCACGCCTGGCTATTGCAAAATATCCCGTATTGGATTTTCGCAATCGCGCGACTATGACCGCATGAATAAACATGCGTCCATGGCAACTTCGAGGCCCACCGACCGGTGTCACCGTAGATCAGGTTTTTACTCGCCTCCAGAAAGCCAGGCGAATTCCAGCGTTACTGCGGTCAAAATAAACCGGTCAGAAACGCATTTGGTTTTCGGTCATATCGCGCCACCAGCCACAGGAGGATTGATGTCACGGCAACGTGGTTAACCGAAGATCTATCTTGCGATATTTCCATTTGTTGGAATAGCTGTTAAAATCACAAAATATCTTCTCAAATATGGGAAGATGGCGAGGTAATGTATGTCGGATCTAAACGCGTTGTTGCTGTATGCCCGCATTGTCGACGCGGGAAGTTTTTCCCAGGCGGCCAGAAATATGGTCATGCCGGTCTCTACCCTGAGCCGCAAAATCGCGGAACCGGAGGACCAGC
>JAESRR010000057.1 GCA_016764535.1 Cohaesibacteraceae bacterium
GCCGGTTTTCAGAAGACCAACGATTTCAGCACCGCCATCACGTGTACGCTGAACGATTTCATCCAGCCTGGATTGTTTCATCCAGCCCATTTTTACGAGGTCGGGAAGCGGAATGCCAGCCACTGTGGAATACCGTGTCAATGGCACCATTGTATCGCCGTGGCCACCAAGTACAAATGCCGTCACATCTTCAACGGACACATTCATTTCATCGGCGAGAAAATATCTGAACCGCGCGCTATCAAGCACACCGGCCATACCTACAACCTTGTTGGTCGGTAGTCCTGAAAATTTTTGCAGGGCCCAGACCATGGCATCCAGTGGATTTGTAATACAGATTACAAATGCATTTGGAGCATATTTCTTAATACCGGCACCAACCTGCTCCATAACCTTGAGATTGATTTCAAGCAGATCATCCCGGCTCATTCCAGGTTTGCGTGGAACACCAGCCGTCACAATAACAACATCTGAACCCTCAATCGCCGAGTAAGACTGTGTACCGGAAAGTTTGGCATCAAACCCGTCTACCGGAGAGGACTGCGCAAGATCGAGAGCCTTGCCCTGAGGTATACCTTCAACGATATCAAAAAGAACAATGTCACCAAGTTCTTTTAAGCCTGCAAGATGAGCAAGCGTTCCACCGATCTGGCCTGCCCCGATCAAAGCGATTTTATTCCGCGCCATAGCTGGAAGTTTCCCTTAACGTAATGTTAATCCCCATTCGGGGCTCTAAAATTGGGTTACATCTAAACCCCGCGGCATTCAAGTCGCAGAAAGTTTAAAAATTAGACAAATATATTGAATTTTCTGCGACTTAACTTTGACGTTAAGTGCTTGAACGACCATGACGTTGACCCAGATAATCTTCCGATTGCATCTCGATTAGCCTTGAAGAGATGCGCTGAAATTCGAATGCCTCCGTGCCACTTCCACCATCGTAGAGTTTTGCTGGATCCGCATCGGCACTACAGATTAGTTTCACATTATTATCGTAAAATGCATCTATAAGGTTAATGAAGCGCTTGGCTTCATTCCGCTTTTCCCGATTGAGAATTGGTATACGATCAACAAATACGGTGTGATAGGCTTGGGCAATCCTGAGAAAATCAGAAACACCAAGGGGTTGCTCACAAAGCTCCGCATAGCCAAAACGGGCAAACCCGCCTGTTGCCTGAGGGACTGGAATCTCCCTTCCCTTGTTGGGTATAACAGCACTCTGCGCATGTCGGGTTCCCGTCAAACGGACCCATAGTTCCTGTAATGCGTCATCACTGCTTTTCCCCAACGGAAAGTGATAAACCGGAGCCTGTTCAAGTTTTTCAAGTCGAAAATCTGTTCTGGCGTCCAGTTGGTAGACTTTGGTGTATTGCTGCAAAAGGGAAATGAATGGAAGAAACAGCTGTCTGTTCAGTCCATCCCTGTACAATTCATCCGGTATCACATTGGATGTTGCGATGACTACCACCCCTTCTTCAAACAATCTGGTGAATAGTCGTCCCAGCAACATGGCGTCGGCGATATCTGTAACCGAAAATTCATCGAAGCAAAGAAGCCGTATTTCGCGCGCCATTTGCTCGGCTATGGGAACAATTGGATCACCTTTTTTCTCCCGTCCCCTATTCTGTTCCTGTCTGTATGCATGAATACGCAAGTGGACATCATCCATAAACTCATGGAAATGCACCCGTTTTTTTCGACGAACAGTTACAGATTCAAAGAACATATCCATAAGTACTGTCTTGCCGCGACCAACATCACCCCAGATATAAAGGCCTTTTACCGGTGTAACATCGGATTTCCGGCTAAAAAGCCAACCTAACGAAGACCCTTTGTTGGCGAGCCGTCGCCTGTCAAGCTGAACAAGGACTTCATCAAGTTCACATGCCAACGCTATCTGGGCTGAATCTTCTTCAAAATCCCGAGACTGAATACGGTTTTTGAGGCGTTCCAGAACAGTTAATTGCATCGGTACTTTCAAATTAAATTCGGGGTAAAAACAGATGCCAGTCAGCATTACCGGGAGGTCTCACATTCGGCAATTAACCGAAGCTTTCCTGAAAACTGACACAAAGTTTCTTACAATTTCCTAAGTTTTCAATAATCCAGGGTGAACATTTGAACTAGCCAGAGTGCCCAAAAGTCGGGTTATTCAAACACTTGATATTGATCAATTTGGACATGTATCGATTTGATAGACTTTCCAATTCCCGAGCTTGTCTGCATACTGCATCGTGATCTATTGGTGATGTACAATATCGAGGACAAAATATGAGTTCCTGCAAGACTTTTGGAATTGTTTGTATCTGTATTTCTTCGTCGATCAGTATGGCAAACTCAGCACCGCTATCGCTCCCGATGATCCCGATTAATCAAGCAGGCATGCTTCAGAATATTGTTGTGATTGGTGGCGAAAGTCGTGAAACATTGCCTCAACATGCAAAAAGAACAAAACAAACAACCAACTCGATCGTTTCCCGATACAATGCAACGGGTCAGGTAAAATGTGGCAGGAGTGTCGGCACGGCCCAGCTCACATTAAAAAACAACGTAATCACTACCGCGGCGCATGTATTTTATAACAAGTATGGCAAAGCCCGTAGTGATCTGTCGTCCTGCACATTTAGAATACAGGTAAATGGAAGCTGGCAATCCTATGATATTGATCCTTCAACATTACGTTGCGGATCCAAACGACCCTATTCCGAACCAAGTAACAAGGATTGGGCCGTTGTAAAACTTAAAAAGCGGGTCAAGGGGGCTACGCCATACCGGATTGGATCAGCTGGTAAAAATGTAATCCTGCTCGCCCAACAGCACCACAACTGGCGCAAGCGATCAAAAAGTATCGAACTTTGCGACATTCGCGAAAAGAAGCGCGGAAAATTCGGCAACCGTGAAATTTCAATAACTTGCGATGCGGGAGACGGAGCATCGGGAAGTGCGCTTTTAAGACCGGGCTCAAAAACCATGGTTGGTATCTATGTTGGGTTCAGATCAGCCCACCCTGACAAATCAGGACCGTTTTCAAAACGGCATCTGAATTTCGGAGTTACCATCGAAGGAAAGTTTCGCCAGGCAATTCAAAAGCTTGCCAGTCGTTAGCTAAAGGAGCCAGACATTTCCAGGAGGCACTATCCAGCGAGTCCAGGAGTGACTTGAAAATGTTTTTCTTTTCAGAATATGGCCGGTGGCGGACATACATCCTGATTTATTCACGGCAATCACCTGATCCCTGATTAAGGATCGGGATTGCCAATAAACGCTAATTCAGGCAGGATCGCCAGCTACTTTAACAACTGCATCTTCCCAGTTGTTTCCAGCAGCAATAATACAACTCTTGCCCTTGGTTGTTGTCATAAGAATTGACCACGAACCCTTTTTGGAAACGTAAATTTCCATTAGCCCCGTTACGGATACAAGGCCAAGAGCTCTTGGAGATTCCTTGTAACGTTTTTYGAGGAATGAAACCATATCACCATGTGCGGCACATGGCATGGGACGGGCACCGGCTGCATTTGCTCCGGATACTGGGATGGCAGTAAATGCAACCATACTGGCTAACATCGTGCCGACCAAAGTGGGCATTTTCATTCGTTTCATAGGACCCTCCTTCTGGTTGAACCTTTAGCACTGGCAGCTCCATTCTTGGCGCTGTAGAAACCAGTGTATCATACCATTTTCAGGGTCAAATTTTAACGCCACGTTAACGTCAGTCGGTGCACTGTCTTGGGTTTTTTAGACCGTTCGCTACTGATCGAGCGAAATTTCCTGATTGCTCGCGGTTGATTTTCCTTCAAAATGCTTCTTGCTTGGAGAATATAATCGAGCAATTACAACGCCTTGGCCGGAAATCAATTGAAGTTCACGATCCACAAGGTTCCAGGCAGCAATAGTTTGCAATTCTGGGGCGAAACAATTTTGCGTGAATGCACGATATCCGCCCGCCCAGCTGGTCAAATTCAGGAAAAGATTACAGCGCGACGTACCAAATGTCATTGTCCAGCGCCCCAGAAGATCGGTCCGCGTCACCTCCAGACTGCCCGCTGGAGATGTAATGCCGGTGGTCTTGTTCACATCAGATGAAGTTTGAACTGTTGATTGAGCTTGCAATACGGGTGCAATATCGCCGCTTGCACCGGCCAGTATACTACCATCCTGTGCAATCGTGCCGTCCGATTGAACTATTCCTCCGGAAAGCGGCGGCAAAACATGCGTCTGTACCGGTTGAACCGGAGTTGATGGCAAAGGCGAAGGCGCTCCCCCTATGTCAAACGAGCTGCAGGCAGAAACACCTGTCGCAAGTATGACAACGGCGGATAATTGACGGACTGACATTTACTTCTCCACATCAAGGCGAAACAGGAGTTTAAGCCAAAATTGAGTTCCAACACTAGTTTCAGAGAATAAACCCTCTGTTAACTTTGTACACCTTGCATGAAATTGTGAACAGAGTTCGACAGAAACCAGTTCAAACGGGATAAAGGAAAAAAGCCGCCAACAAAGTTTCAGTTACGAACCAGTATCAATGTTTCACCATTTCGGAGCTTGCCTGTGAGTTGATTTACACCCTGGGGAACCATCCGCGCAGTAATGTCACCAAGATGGTCACGAATCAACACAACACCCCTGCTAACCTGCCAGTTTTCAGTCATAAACAAAGTGGTTTCGCAGCCGGTTGTACCACTGGCTTGAAACCCTTCCCAGGATACGGTTCGGGAAAGAACAAGGCGACATGATGAATTATTGTCAGTCACCCGAAGCCAGGTGCCACTCAATCCAGAGGCAGTGTTACCGCCGGAAGCCTGCGCCTGGTAGGAAGGTATACCCGCATTACCATTTTCGTACTGTCCATTAACGATGGTTTTTTCGGACCCAGGCTTACTAAATTTGTTGCTGATTGAAGCGGTGACAAGCTGGCTATCTGCGTCGGGTTCCTCGTCATAGATTCCGGCGACTTGAGAGGCTTGCTCGGCAGCATCGGTGTCCAGCGCAAATTCATTAATATCGCGCGTACTCGAACAGGCGCTAACATAAAGCCCCAATAACCCGACGGTAATTATTGTTTTTATATTTCCCGGCACGCCAAACCCCTCAAAGGCAGCCACTACATTGTAAAAATTAGCAATGGTTCTTATTATCCTGGCTAATCTTCTGGCGAGCATAGAAAATCGCCGCTGAAAGGTCCAGCGGCGATTTTCAGATCGATATAAAAAGTCAAAATTGATTAATGCCGGATCATTTCTAATCCATGGTCGGAATGGAAAACTCTGCACCTTCCTTCACACCGGAAGGCCAGCGGGAAGTAATGGTTTTGGTTCTGGTCCAGAATTTAATCGAATCGGTCCCATGCTGATTTAGATCTCCAAACGATGAAGATTTCCAGCCACCAAAGGTATGGTATGCAAGAGGCACGGGAATGGGAACGTTAATTCCAACCATACCAATATTGATTCTGCTTGCAAAATCCCGGGCGGTATCCCCATCCCTGGTATAGATAGCTGTACCATTGCCGTACATATGGTTCATCGGATATTGAATCGCTTCCTCATAGGTTTCAGCGCGGACAATCGACAATACCGGACCAAATATCTCGGCTTTATAGATGTCCATATCCGCGGTCACATTATCAAATAAACAACCACTCATGAAGAAGCCGTTTTCATAACCCTGCATACGGAAATCACGCCCGTCGATGACCAGGTCGGCACCTTCTTCAATGCCGCGATCAACCAGTCCCTTGACCCGTTCGTGAGCTGCACTGGAAACAAGAGGGCCAAAATCGGCATCTTTGTCATTGTAGGGGCCAACCCGTAATTTTTCGACCATTGGTTTCAATTTTTGAACAAGCCGGTCTGCTGTTTCTTTACCGACGGGCACTGCGACTGAAATTGCCATACAACGTTCGCCCGCGGATCCAAATCCGGCACCAAGCAATGCGTCGGCAACCTGATCCAGATCTGCATCCGGCATGATAATCATATGATTTTTAGCGCCCCCGAATGCCTGAACCCGTTTGGCGTTGGCCGTTCCGCGGCTATAGACATATTGAGCAATTGGTGTGGAACCCACAAACGATATTGCGCCAATATCTTCATGATCAAGAATACCGTCCACGGCTTCCTTGTCGCCGTTCACAACATTAAGAACACCTGCAGGTAACCCCGCTTCAATCAATAACTCGGCAAGGCGCATTGGAAGCGAAGGATCACGCTCCGATGGTTTGAGAATAAATGCATTGCCACAAGCCAGCGCCGGCGCAAACATCCACATCGGGATCATACCAGGAAAGTTAAACGGAGTAATGCCAGCACCAATACCAACAGGCTGACGCATGGAATACATATCAATTCCTGGTCCGGCGCCTTCAGTGTAGTCACCCTTTTGGAGATGCGGAATACCGCAAACAAATTCACAAACTTCAAGGCCGCGAATAACATCTCCCCTGGCATCGTCAAGTGTTTTGCCATGCTCACGGGCCAACAATTCAGCCAGTTCGTCCATATGTTCATTGAGCAAATTCACATATTTGAAAAACACGCGCGCGCGACGCTGCGGATTTGTTGCAGCCCATGCTGTTTGGGCCTTTTTAGCAGAAGCAACAGCTGTGTTCAGCTCTTCCACATTTGCCAGAGAGACCCGCTTTTCAACTTCGCCGGTAGATGGATTATATACATCAGAAAAACGACCGGACGTGCCGGCAACCCGTTTACCATCGATGAAGTGACCGATTTCAACAACCATGAGAATCTCCTGTAATAGTTGCACAGTTCTCCCACTTTAATATTTGCATCGCAATGCTCCAGTATGCGAAACTGTTGTGCAAATTTGCACATCTATTGATCGTTTGGCGACACATATGAACTGGGATGACATCAGAATATTTTTGGCAATTGCCCGCGCCGGTCAATTGCTTGGAGCATCAAAAAGACTTGGGCTTAATCACGCAACAGTGGGTAGGCGGCTCACCGTGCTTGAAAACAACCTGAGAACCAGGCTCGTTGAACGCCATACAAATGGCTGCGTACTGACATCTGCGGGTGTTGAGTTTCTGGAAAGGGCTGAACGTATGGAGCAGGAAATGACTTCCGCGCGTGCCGCTATTCATAAAGATGACGAGGAAATCGCCGGAACCGTTCGCATTGGCGCATCCGACGGATTTGGTTCCGTGTTTCTCGCACCACGTCTGTGTCCATTGCTAGACAAATATCCGCAGTTAAAAATCGAACTGGTACCCGTTCCGCAAAGTTTTTCATTATCACGGCGTGAGGCTGACATCGCAATTACAATCGGCCAGCCAGAACACGGGCGCGTTGTCGTCAGAAAACTCGTCGATTATTCACTGTCCCTTTTTGCATCAAAAAAATACCTGGAACAACATGGAACACCAATGACAATTGACGATCTTGGGCATCATCGGCTGGTTGGATATGTTGATGATCTAATATTCAGCCCGAATTTGCACTATAAAACCGAATTTTCGAAAACCTGGGCGTCCCAGTTTGAGTGCGCAACCACTGTGGGTCAAATGGAAGCCGTGAGTGCAGGATTGGGGATCGGAATTCTGCATGATTTTCTTGTTCAGCCGCACCATCAACTAACTCGCATATTACGAGAAAAGAGTATTACAAGATCCTATTGGCTGGTGTTTCATGAAAGCGCCCGCCATATCAGGCGCGTAAAGATTGTTTCCGATTTCATWMRSAWRRWWAMARTSAGGCAGAAACAGAAATTCTATATTTCTGCCTGAAATCGGCCCGGTTTTTTCATGCGGACGAGCTCACGTTTTCGATGTTCAGCATTCCTCCGGCCAGCAACCTGTCGACCCGCAATCGAATATCGGCAAATGTATCTCTCAATACAGATTTCAAATCTGCGCCCTCGCAAACCGGCGCGGGAATATGCCAGTGGACACATTGTTGCCCACCCATAAAAGACGCTGGAAGCGCGCTGATCAGCTGCCTGGAAAAACATATAATCGTATCAATTTCAGGAGCGTGAGGCTGGAGAAACAATTCAACAGATTTGGGTTCCAGTGCCTCGGTCGACATGTTTTGTTCCTGAAGCACTCTTGTTACTGAATTGTCCAGTTCATCTGCGGGCTCCAGCCCGGCACTGAATACGCGAAACATACCTGCACATTTYTGATGAAGATAAGCCTCGGCCARWATYGTRCGAACAGAATTACTYTGCCCCAAAAACAATATTCCCGGTATTTTCATATTTGCCGCCCTGCATGAACATCCTTCATTGCAGGCTTTCAATCACGGGCACGTGACAAATTGACGGCAGAATTGTGTCAATTCACATATTTGGGTGGAGACGAGACAAAGAGAGTTGCGGGAGTATATTCACCTCCCGCAAACAATTATCAGATGGATCTTTCGACCAGCATTTTCTTGATTTCGGCGATGGCCTTCGCCGGATTAAGCCCCTTGGGACAGGCTTTTGAACAATTCATAATCGTATGACAACGATACAAACGGAAAGGATCCTCAAGTTCGTCAAGTCGCTCACCAGTCGCTTCATCACGACTGTCAATGAGCCAGCGATAGGCTTGTAACAACACGGCCGGGCCAAGATAACGATCACCATTCCACCAATAACTTGGACAGGAAGTGGAACAACACGCACATAAAATGCACTCGTAAAGCCCGTCAAGCTTGGCTCTGTCTTCATGGGACTGAAGCCATTCTTTTTCAGGTTTGGGAGTAACCGTCTGTAACCAGGGTTCAATCGACCGGTGCTGCGCGTAGAAGTTATTTAAATCGGGCACCAGATCTTTCACAACTGCCATATGAGGCAGTGGATAGACTTTGATCGCACCCTTGATTTCTCCCGTACCTTTTGTACAGGCAAGAGTATTGGTGCCATCGATGTTCATCGCACAGGATCCGCAAATCCCTTCACGACAGGATCGGCGCAGGGTTAAACCCGGATCAATTTTATTTTTAATATAAAGCAGCCCGTCCAGAACCATCGGCCCACATTCATCTTCATCGACGTAATATGTATCGATTGATGGATTGGCATCATCATCAGGGTTCCAGCGATAAACCCTGTATTCACGGATACTGGAAGCTCCTTCAGGCTCTGGCCAAACCTTGCCTTCGGTAACTCTTGAATTTTTTGGCAGCGCGAGCTCAACCATAATCTTGTCCTTCCCCCCGGGGGTCAAACCAACCGGAATCAGAATGTTTTAAATTCCATTCAAACCCGGCAGGTGGCAGTGCCACCTTGTTTAATGCTAGTAAACACGAGCCTTTGGTGCGATTTTTTTCATATCTATCCCACCTTCGGATTGCTTTGTCAGCGGATCAAGCACGACCGGACGATAATCCAGCTTCACCGTGCCGTCATCAGCGACCCATGCAAGTGTATGCTTGCGCCACTCTTCGTCATTACGACCGGCAAATTTGCCGTCTTTATAGTCTTCACGGGCATGCGCCCCACGACTTTCCTTGCGGGCTTCCGCACCAAAGATCGTTGGCATCGCATTGGCCATAAGATTTTGCAATTCCAGTGTTTCCATCAGATCGGAGTTCCAGACCATTGATCTGTCTGTTACCTTAAGATCTTTCATATTGCTCCAGACATCGGACATCTTGCTGCACCCGGCTGCAAGCGTATCCTGTGTTCTAAAGACAGCGGCATGATCCTGCATGGTATTTTGCATTTTCAGGCGTAAATCGGCTGTTGGAATAGAACCGCTGGCATGCCTTGTTGCATCAAACTGTGCCATTATTTTATCGCAACAAGCTTCGTTCGGAGCAGGTGTTGCCTCATCACGATCAATAACCTGGCCTGCACGGATAGCCGCCGCACGCCCAAATACCACCAGATCAATCAGTGAATTTGATCCAAGTCGATTTGCTCCGTGAACCGAAGCACAGCCTGCTTCACCAACAGCCATCAAACCTGGTTGAATACGTTTTGGATTGTCTCCGTCGGCATTCAGCACTTCGCCCCAGTAATTGGTCGGTATGCCGCCCATATTGTAATGTACTGTCGGTAAAACCGGGATCGGATCTCTCGTAACGTCAACACCGGCAAAAATTCTGGCACTTTCAGATATGCCGGGCAATCTTTCGGCCAATAGCGCCGGATCAAGATGATCCAGATGTAAATAGATATGATCTTTCTTTTTGCCAACACCACGCCCTTCACGAATCTCAAGTGTCATACACCTTGAAACAACATCGCGAGACGCAAGATCCTTGGCCGAAGGGGCATAACGCTCCATAAAGCGTTCCCCTTCCGAATTAACCAGATAACCACCCTCACCGCGTGATCCTTCGGTGATCAGGCAACCGGATCCATAAATTCCGGTGGGATGGAATTGTACAAATTCCATATCCTGCATAGGCAATCCGGCACGAATAACCATTCCGCCACCGTCGCCAGTACATGTATGTGCTGAAGTCGCAGAGAAATATGCGCGACCATATCCACCTGTTGCCATAACCACCATTTTGGCGGTGAACCGATGAATTGTTCCATCATCAAGGTTCCAGGCAATGACACCCTGACAAACACCATCTTCCGACATGATCAGATCAAGCGCAAAATATTCAATGAAAAACTCGGCATTGTGTTTCAGGGATTGCCCGTACAATGTGTGCAAAATCGCATGACCGGTCCGGTCAGCGGCAGCACAGGTCCGCTGAACAGGTGGCCCTTCACCAAAATTCTGCATATGGCCACCAAACGGGCGCTGATAGATTTTTCCCTCTTCATTTCGGGAAAATGGCACACCGTAGTGCTCCAGTTCATATACAGCAGCGGGAGCTTCGCGTGTCAAATATTCCATGGCGTCAGTATCGCCCAGCCAGTCAGACCCCTTGACGGTATCGTACATATGCCAGTGCCAGTGATCCGGCGTCATATTCTTCAGGGAAGCGGCTATGCCCCCTTGCGCAGCGACTGTATGTGACCGCGTCGGGAACACTTTGGTGATACAGGCTGTTTTCAAACCTTGTTCTGCCATCCCAAGGGTTGCCCGTAGTCCGGCTCCACCGGCACCTACAACAATCACGTCATAGGTGTGATCAACAAATTCATATGTTTTTGTCATTGTTCAGGCCCCGAACCCGAGCTTTAGCACTGCAAAAAGGCAGGCAAATCCAATTGCACAGGACACAAGTGTATTGCCTGCAATGGCCAACACTTTCAGTCCTTCAGAATGGACATAATCCTCAATCACCACGTGCATCCCCAGACGCATATGCA
>JAESRR010000058.1 GCA_016764535.1 Cohaesibacteraceae bacterium
AACTTCGACTTTGCCGCTCATGAGTGGCGCAATACCGGCGATCACATTAAGAGATGTTGATTTACCGGCACCGTTGGAACCAATAACAGTTACGAACTGGCCTTCCGGCACTTCAAAATCAATATTCCTTAGAGCCCGTGTTTCCAAAGGCGTTCCGGGATTAAAAGTTACGTTTACATCTGAAAGACAGATCATTTTGTGCCCTTCTTTTTTCTTGAACCAAAGAAGGATTTACCTGACTGCTGCATAATGAGTGCAATCATCACAAGTATGGCAGTTACGAGCTGAATATCCGATGCTTGCAACCCCAAAAAATCTGCATTTAATGCCAACGCTACAGCCAACCGATAGAGTACCGCTCCAACCAGACATGCAATTGTTGCAAGAAATATTGTCCTCGAAGGCATGAGCGACATTCCAACTATAACAGAAGCCAGCCCCACGATAATTACACCAATTCCCATATAGGCATCAGCTGCTCCGAATATCTGGGCAAACATTGCCCCGGCTATCGCAGTGAGCGCATTGGCAAGACCAACGCCGTAAAGCTTCATATTGCCGACATTGACACTGTTTGCCTCGGCCATCGCCGGGTTGGCACCTGCAGCGCGCATCGAAATACCCCACCCGGTGTTTAGAAATGCGTCGAGCAGATATTTGGAAATGATCACAAATATTCCAAGGAATATCGGATTAATTATATATCCTGGCTGACCAATAAACTCGAGATCTGTAAATATTGTTTGAACATTCAACAGCGGCTTGTTTGGTCCACTCATAATCCGCAAATTGATGGAATAGAGCGAGATTGCCATCAATATACCTGCCAGAATATGCAATATATTAAAGCGCACATTTAGATAGGCAGTTGCGTATCCGGCCGCAAATCCAGCGATGGCCGCGGCAGCAGTCGCGATCCACGGATTCCAGCCCAAAACGATCAGAGTGGCAGTTACAGCTGCTCCAAGTGGAAAACTTCCTTCGACCGTGAGGTCAGGGAAATCAAGAATTTTAAAAGTCAGGTATGCACCAAGTGCAACCAGACCAAACACAAACCCGGTTTCGAGCGTGCCCAGAATTTCATAAAGTGACATAAAAAACATTGTGAGGTCCCGTTTCCGGCCCAACGCATAGCCCTAAACCACACGCTGAACCGGAGGGTGAGTTAACCGGATTATTTGATGATTTTTGTAGCTTCAGCCAAAATATCTGCCGGAATAGTTACGTTCATTTTTTCAGCTGCGATCAGATTGACAACTACTTTGAAATTAGTCATCACCTTGTAGGCAATGACAGCGTCAATCTGCGAGATGGGTATACCATCCAGAATATCTGCTGCCATATTTCCTGCCACGCGACCAACGTTGATATAATCAAGACCAACAGAAGCAAGAGCACCACGATCAACACCACCGGTTTCTCCGGTGAATATTGGCATATCCATTTCCTGGCCAATTTTAATAATTGCTTCAAGACCAGCGACCACAGTCGTATCATTTGGAATGTAGATTGCATCCACTTTGCCAATTAATTTTTTTGTGGCAAGAATGATCTCATTGGTGGTTGGAGCAGGCGATTCTACGACGGTAATTCCGCGCTTTGCGCCCTCTTCTTTCACCCAGCCAAGCGTAGCAAGCGAATTATCAAGGCCTGGATTGTAGACAAACCCGATTTTTGTGAGGCCAGGAATAATACGCTTAAAGAAATCAAGCTGCGGTCCAATCGGCGCTGCATCGGAAACACCGGTAATGTTACCCTGCAAATTGGTATAGCCCGGGATCAATTTCGCTTTAACCGGATCAGTAACGGTCGCGAAAACAATCGGTATTGTTTTTGTTGCTGCAGCCATCGACTGTGAAGTTGGAGTAGTGATCGGAATAATGACATCAGGCTGACTGCCAACAAACTTTTTAGCAATTTGTTGCTGGGTTGGCATGTTTCCGTTGGCATTTTGATAATCGACAGTAATGGTTTTACCCTCGATATATCCGCGCGCCGCAAGAGCCTCCAGAATTCCGTCTTTGGTCTCGGTTAAAGCCGGAACTTCCACGATTGTGGATATGGCAACTTTCTTCATATCAGCTGCATGAACAGCAGATATCATCAAGCCGGCGATTGTTCCAATCAACAGTGTTTTTGTAAAGTGACGCATCAAATCCTCCCTATTTGTGCCTGCGCACAGATGCGAAGACCGGCAGTACCGGCCAGTGCGGGATCCCCGGCTCCGCGATTTATTAAATGCCCGGACAGAGCACCTTTCCAGAGATTTGTGATCAGTTACTATTGACCTGATCGCAATAGTGATATTTCATAATATGAACATCGTGTGCACATAGTGGGACACAAATATGCAAGAAGTCAAGAAACAACAACAGACCGGCGTCGGTTTAATTGAAAAAGCTTTTCAGGTCCTGGACCTGTTTCAGCTCGACGCGCCGACATGGTCACAGGCTGAAATGGTGAGACAGACCGGGTTCAACCGGTCAACCGCGCATCGTCTTGTGCGGTATCTCACAGACACTCGATATCTGGTGCAGTCAATTTCCACAGGGCGATTTGCCCTTGGGCCTGCAGCTTTGGATCTTGGACGCAGGGCAGACGCAGGCTTTGATCTACGGGGATTGTGTTTACCGGCAATGGAGAAAATATTCGCTTCAACAAACGAATCTATAATACTGACATCACTGAATAAAATGGATTACACCGCAATTTGTGTGGAGCAGATTGTCGGACAACGCGGAGGTCTTCGAGTGTTTGAACAAGTTGGCTCTGCATTGAAATTGCATGCGGGAGCTGCTCCAAAAGCAATTCTCGCATCCTTGCCCGACATCGAACGCAATGCATATCTCGATCAGGATCTGGTCAAAATTACAAAACACACAATAACAAAAAGAGACCAGTTGGTGGAGGATCTTACACTTACCCGACAGAGAGGGTATTCCCTGTCCCATGAAGAAACATATGACGGTGTTGCAGGGATCGGTGCCGTAATTTTGGACGCCGATGATTATCCTTTGGGAAGCCTGGCAATAGCCCTTCCCTTGCAGAGACTAACTGAAGAAAAAACCAGATCGTTTGGGTTGGAAATATGTTCTCTTGCAAGTGAGATCACCAATTCCCTGCGTCTTTCCCCCGAAAACAAAAGTCAGGCAACACGGTGAACAGACAATGGATATCGGGCAATAAGCCAGGCGTACCGGCTCTGGAACTACGCCCATCGAGTATACCGACTTCTTCAAGCGAATTCATGGTCGTTGAAGTATTTTCCGCTGCTCTCAATTTTTCTGACCTTTTGATGATTGACGACAAATATCAGGTGAAACCGGAACGTCCATTTACACCCGGACAGGAAATTGCCGGCATCGTCATTGATGTGCCAGATAATTGTCGCTGGAAAAAGGGTGATCGCATCGCCAGCAAAGTCGTGTGGGGAGGTTTTGCAAATTATGTATCTGTCCAACCCGACATGGCAATCGCAGTCCCCGAGAACATTGGATTTCAGGAGGCCGTATGTCTACCCGTCGTTTATATGACTGCAATGGTTGCTTTGTTTTCCTGCACCAAAACTGGTCCACAAGATACTGTTCTGGTTCATGCAGCAGCGGGAGGCGTCGGGCTTGCATCAGTGGAACTTGCCAAATGCGCCGGAGCGAAAGTAATTGCGACAGCAGGAAACCAGGAGAAACTTGAACTCGCGCAAAAACATGGTGCTGACATCATCATCAATTACCGGGATGAAGACTGGGTCTCTCAGGTAAAAAAAGCAACAAACAATCTGGGTGCAACAATAATAGTAGATCCGGTTGGCGGCGAAATTGCCAATCAAAGCCTTCGCTGTATTGCCAGAGATGGAACACTTCTTATCGTGGGATTTGCATCTGGATCGATCCCCAAACTGCCAGCGAATCGACTCCTGTTAAAACGAGCATCCGCAAAAGGCGTTATCTGGAGCCATGAGGAAGACGGGCCGATGCTTCAGGAATTTGCAAATCAACTGGCTCAATATTTAAGTAATGGCCGTATTAAACCTGTTTACAACGATAGTTTTTCCTTTGAACAGCTACCAYWGGCACTTGAACATCTCTCCAGCAGAGGGTCCGTGGGCAAAGTRATCCTGACAGTTAAATCAGAACCAAMAAACCGRGATCCCCAATGACTGTAAAACCCATTCTTGATGGAATCCGAATACTGGATTTTACCCGTGTTATGTCCGGTCCTTTTTGCACATCAATGCTGGCAGATCTTGGTGCAGAGATAATCAAAATCGAGATGCCAGGTACCGGCGATGAGAGCCGTTCGTTTGGTCCATATAAAGATGGAGAAAGTACCTATTTCATGTTGCTCAATCGCAACAAGAAAAGTGTCACAATTGATATGAAATCAGAACGGGGTAGATCAGTGGTGCGAGATCTAATCCCAAAATGTGACGTTTTGGTTGAAAATTTTCGACCAGGTGTGATGACCAGGCTCGGGCTTGATCAAAAAACAGTCGCCTCACTCAATCCGGCAATGATTTATACCAGCATTTCTGGATTTGGTCAGGAAGGCCCTTTGAAAAACTGGCCTGCGTTTGACCTGGTTATACAGGCAATGAGCGGCATCATGAGCCTGACCGGCCCAAAAAACGGATCTCCAACTGCAATTGGAGAAAGCATGGCCGATGTATGTACCGGCATGTTTGCGGCTTTCGGAATTGTGTCAGCTCTATTGGACAGGGAACGACAGGGCACGGCACGGTCCGTCGAAGTCGCCATGCTGGATTCGTTGATGTCCATGCAATTAACAGGACTGGCTCGACAACTTTATTCTGGCGACACACCAAAACCAGTTGGCAATCGACATCCGGTTACGTATCCGGTTGATAGCTTTCCAACACTAAATGGCGATATCGTCATGGTTTGCTTTTCCCAATCAGCATTTTCGTCTCTGTGTCAGTTAATGGGCAGGCCTGAACTGGCAACCGATTCACGCTTTGCAACGAATGATTCACGAAACGACAACGAAGATCATTTGAGGGAGCTGATAACGGAATGGACCAAAACGCTTAAAGCGGAAATCCTGATTGAACTTTTACAAAGTGAACGCATTCCCGCAGCACCTGTCTGGGATCTTGAAAAACTTACGACATCAGAGCACGTTCTACAGCGGGGCCTTATAACAAAGGGCACACATAAGAAACTTGGAAATATCCCGGTCGTGCCCCAACCTGTCAGATTTTCCCAATCATCTGAAACAGACCCGGCTCACGTTCCGATGCTCGGTGAATTTACCGACGTTGTGCTGAAAGATATTCTCAACTTGTCCGAAGCTGAAATTTCTGACCTTCACAAACAAAACGCGATCTAGATTTTAAGAGTAACTTGATATGAAAAATACACGCATCATTCGGTCCCCGCGCGGCACAAAACTAAATGCAAAAAGCTGGCAAACCGAAGCTCCACTGCGACTGATGATGAATAATCTTGACCCGGAAGTTGCCGAACGCCCGGAAGATCTGGTTGTATATGGCGGTATAGGAAGAGCAGCGCGTAACTGGGAGTGTTTTGACGAGATCGTCAGGCAACTTAAAACGCTTGAGAACGATGAAACTCTTTTAATTCAATCAGGAAAACCCGTCGGTGTATTCAAAACCCATGACCGGGCTCCCCGTGTTTTGATTGCAAATGGCAACCTTGTTCCCAAATGGGCTACCTGGGAAAAGTTTAACGAGCTTGATCGTCTTGGCTTGACCATGTATGGCCAAATGACTGCCGGTTCATGGATATATATTGGCAGCCAGGGAATCGTGCAGGGTACATATGAAACTTTCTCCGAAATAGGCAGACGCCATTTCGACGGCGATCCATCCGGCCGTCTTGTCGTCACTGGTGGTCTTGGCGGGATGGGAGGCGCCCAGCCCCTTGCAGCAACCATGGCTGGATACAATGCAATCGTTGTTGAATGCCAAAGACACAAAATAGATTTTCGCTTAAAATCCGGCTACCTGGCGACATCTGCTGAAACACTGGATGAAGCTTTGGATATCGTTGACAAAGCCAAACAGGAAAACAAACCGGTGTCAGTTGGATTGCTGGGCAACATTGTTGATGTGCTGGCCGAAATGACAGAAAAAAATGTTGTACCCGATATTCTAACCGACCAGACATCTGCGCACGATCCGGTTTATGGCTATTTGCCACAAGGGTGGAGCATCTCCCAATGGGAATCCGTGCAGGAAAAAGACCCGGCTAAAGTTACAAAAGCTGCAAAACAATCGATGGCAAAACATGYCGAACACATGCTCTATTTCAAAGACAAGGGATCTGTTGTTCTGGAATATGGCAACAATTTGCGATCAATGGCACAAGAAGCCGGAGCGGAGAATGCTTTCGAATTTCCAGGGTTTGTAGAAGCTTATGTTCGCCCGCTGTTCTGCATGGGAAAAGGCCCATTCCGCTGGCTTGCATTGTCGGGTGATCCTGAAGATATATACAAAACAGATCAAAAAGTCCGCGAACTTTTGCCCAATGACAAATTCCTCAATACCTGGCTGGACAAAGCGCGGGAACATATCAAATTTCAGGGATTACCCGCACGCATATGCTGGGTTGGATTGGGAGATCGGGATCGCATAGGCCTTGCATTCAACGAAATGGTGCGGAACGGTGAACTCAAGGCACCAATCGTCATTGGCCGTGATCATATGGATTCTGGATCTGTTGCCAGCCCGAACCGGGAAACCGAGGGTATGAAAGACGGTTCTGACGCCATTTCTGACTGGCCAATCCTGAATGCCATGTTAAATGCAGCCAATGGTGCCACCTGGGTTTCGTTTCACCACGGCGGCGGGATGGGAATGGGATATTCCCAGCATTCAGGCATTGCCCTTTTAGCTGATGGTTCAAGGGAAGCAGATGAATACATAGCCCGTACATTGTGGAACGATCCCGCAACCGGTGTAATGCGGCATGCGGATGCGGGATATGAGAGTGCAGTCCAATGTGCAAAGGACAACAATCTCAATTTGCCAATGATCACCGGATCGTAGACGGGCCAGTTTATGGCCTGTCTGTTAACCTGGGACAGTGATCAATTAACCGGCACTGTCTTTTGCAATTGGCGGCTGGAATTGCAACCCCATATCCCATGGGAAATATATCCATGTGTCCTGCGATACTTCAGTGACAAAAGTATCAACCATTGGACGCCCCATTGGCTTGGCGTAAACTGTTGCAAAATGAGCCTTTGGCAACATGTCACGTACAACACGTGCCGTTTTGCCAGTATCGACCAGATCATCAATAATCAACACGCCCTCACCTTCACTTCCGGTCGCGCCAATTACATCCGGGTCAATTGCTTTGATCACTTTCAACCCACCCTGTTTTTCGTATTCATGATAGGATGCAACACAAACTGTTTCTATTGTCCGAATTCCAAGTTCACGCGAAACAATGGCGGCCGGAACAAGCCCGCCACGCGTAATGCAGACCATGGAATTCCATGTGCCCTGCCCGGACAATCGCCAGGCCAATGCGCGTGCATCGCGATGAAATTGGTCCCATGAAACAGGAAATGCCTTTTGGTTTGGATCAGTCATGGTTTTCACACCCTTGAATTGGAATTTTTATGTTGAGTTCGGTGATCATCTGTTCGACATCGACAACAGCTTGTGACAGGGCTGTGATGTCCCGTGAACGAATTACTATTCGGGTAGATATGTTCGTGCCATCCACATAGGGATATGAACCGATCATGGTTCCTGCATGTTGCAATTGAATTTCCCCCAGCTGATTGGCTATCTGCCCTTCGGGAAGACCTGCGTCAATGGTCCGGGATTCAATGCGATCACCGGATTCAAGAGTAGGCAGAACTTCGCTCATCATGGCTTGAAATATCCGCGGCACACCTGCCATCACATAAACATTATGCAATTGAAATCCTGGAGCAGATGAAACAGGGTTTGGAATAAGTTCAGCGCCAATGGGGATTCTCGCCATGCGCAACCTGGCCGAATTCAATTCCAGATTTGAATTTGCATAATGCGCTTCAAGCAAAGCAATTGCACGCGGGTCATGATCAATTTCGACATTAAACGCCTGCGCGATCGCATCTGCCGTAATATCGTCGTGAGTTGGACCAATGCCGCCGCTTGTAAACACGTAATCGTACAACTTCGAGAGTTCACGTACCGCGGAAACAATGGCCTGTGCATTATCGGCGACGATCCGGGCTTCGAGTAAGTCAATGCCGATCAATGTGAGAGTTTTTGCAACATGGGAAACATTCACATCCTGAGTGCGGCCCGAGAGAATCTCATCACCGATCACAAGCATTGCAGCTGTTTTTATTATTGCATCCCGCTTCACACCCATAATGGTGGTTTCCCTGATCGCGTTGGTAAGATGCGCTTCCCCATAACCCAAACATCGACATCACTCAAGCCATCGATCAGGACTTGCGAACAATTGATGCAGATTTTAGCTGTCAGAAATCATTGCAGCCGAAATCCGACTCACATTAAATGCGGCGAATGAATTACCAGTCACCACTCGTTTCAGGAACGCTTGTCAAACGTTACAAACGTTTTCTCGCAGATATTGAATTGCATTCAGGCGAACTGATCACTGCGCATTGTGCCAATCCAGGATCCATGATGGGGTTATCCAGCCCCGGCTCAAAAGTCTGGTTATCCAGATCTACCAACACAAAACGTAAACTGCCATTCACCTGGGAATTGATTGAAGTCAATGGTGGATATGTTGGCGTTAACACTGCGTTGCCAAATCGTATTGTGGAAGAAGCCATCTCCAACAACAAAATAGATACATTCTCGGATTATGATACTGTCCGGCGAGAAGTCAAATATGGATCGAATAGTCGCATTGATCTTCTTTTGGAAAACCAGTCCGGACAGTGTTTCATAGAGATTAAGAGCGTTTCACTGTCCAGAACGCAGGGCCTCGCTGAATTTCCGGATTCAGTTACCAAGCGCGGCGCCAAACATCTTGACGAACTTGCGCAAATTATCGCGCCCGGCGTTCGCGCCTGTATGGTATATCTTGTTCAGCGCCCGGATTGCACGGACTTCTCGCTGGCCGACGACATCGATCCAGTTTACGCAGCGCGATTTAGTGAAGCAAAAAAATACGGTGTAGAGAGTTTTGCATTTCAATGCGTAATATCTCCGACCAACATTTCACTTGGACGATCTGTTAATATTTTAATGGGCAAATAGGTCGATATTTGCATCCAAATATCCACCGCATATGACGCAGGAATTGCCAAGTGTCGGCTGGCAGGATATCCAGTGTGAACGCAAATAATTATGGTACGGCGCATCCCAAAAGAGAATTGCTAAAAATGATTGAATATATTGATGCAGCCTCGGCCCCGATGAAAAACACAGGTGTCATCAGGCTTTATGGGGAAGATGGATTCGAAGGCATGCGCAAGGCTGGAAATCTCGTCGCAAAAGCACTCGATGCTGTAAGTGAGATTATCAAACCGGGTGCTACGACTGCTGAAATTGACCGGTTCATGTTTTCTTTTGGCAAAGATAACGGCGCTCTTCCCGCAACGCTATATTATCGCGGTTACACACGGTCCTGCTGCACTTCAATTAATCATGTTGTTTGCCATGGGATACCAAATGACAAACCATTGAGAGAAAACGACATCATAAATATTGATGTTACATACATACTTGATGGATGGCATGGTGATTCCAGTAGAATGTATCCGGTTGGAACGATAAAACGTGCAGCCGGGCGCCTTATGGATGTAACGTATGAGAGCCTGATGCGTGGAATTGATCAGGCCAAACCGGGAAAAACAACCGGCGACATCGGGCACGCTATTCAGGAATATGCAGAAAAAGAGCGCTGCTCTGTAGTGCGCGATTTTTGTGGGCACGGCCTGGGCAGTTTATTTCACGATACACCAAACATCCTGCATTACGGCAATCCAGGAGACGGGGTAGAATTGAAGCCTGGAATGATATTTACCATTGAACCCATGATCAATCTGGGTAAGCCTCATGTAAAAGTATTGTCAGACGGATGGACCGCCGTTACCCGTGACAAATCTCTCACGGCACAATACGAACACTCAATTGGCATCACAGTGACAGGTTGCGAGATTTTCACGTTAAGTCCGGCGTCCTTGCACAAACCAGGGTCCCCTGTGTTCAACGAAACACATATTCGGTGAACAATTCCTACGGAAAAACATCCAATACACCTGGATATTCCGGTCACAGGGAGCGCTTGAAGCAACGTTTCAATTCAGGCGGGGCTGAAGGATTTGCCGATTACGAACTGCTCGAACTTATATTATTCAGAGCTATTCCACGGCGTGATACAAAGCCTCTCGCCAAAGCACTGGTCAATCGGTTCGGCAGTTTTGCAGAAGTATTATCCGCTCCTGACAATCTGCTATTGGAAATCTCCGGCATCGGGCAATCTGTTGTCACAGAACTGAAAATTGTCAAAGCTGCAAGCGAGCGTATCGCAAAAGGAAAAATCAATCAGCAAAATATACTTTCATCTTGGAACGACATACTGGATTACTGCCGCACAACAATGGCTTTTCACGACAAGGAACAATTTCGCATTTTGTTTGTCGATAAGAAAAACCGGATCATTGCCGATGAAGTCCAGCAAACCGGTACCGTTGATCACACTCCTGTCTACCCTCGCGAGATCGTCAAACGCGCGCTTGAACTATCAGCATCGGCCATCATTCTGATCCATAATCATCCCTCGGGAGATCCGGCGCCGTCTAAAGCAGACATTGAAATGACTGCAAGGGTCAAGGAAATTGCCTCTTCAATGGATATCGTCCTTCATGACCATATTATCGTTGGTAAACAGGGGCATACCAGCTTTCGTGGAATGGGATATTTATAGTCACAGCACTGCTGTGTTGACCGAAACGAAAACGACAAAGCATTTTCAATTATGATGATGCATTGTGATCCCGAAATTGCTGCGGTGTAAATTCAGTGTATCGACGAAAAAATCTTGAAAAATGCGACGGATCTGAAAAATTCAAATCATATGCGATTTCGGTTATTGCAAGATCGGTAAATATCAACTGGCGCTTTGCTTCAGTGATTACCCTTTGCCGTATAAGATGGCCTGCAGTAACACCCGCTACTTTTTTGCAATGCTCATTTAGCCTGTCAGCAGTCATGTTCAAAACCGCCGCATAATCGCCCACCTTGCGTGTTGAGCGAAAACGC
>JAESRR010000211.1 GCA_016764535.1 Cohaesibacteraceae bacterium
TCATTCCGGTCAAAAAACGGTCTATGAGTTTAAAACCATCAGGGGATACTACACAGAAGCAGTGGTAAAAAAGGCTCTGGATACCGGTTTGCTGAAAGTGTCAATCAACCATATGATTGAGCCAAATGCGATACCGCTTCCTGCGACTTTTATTCATGATATCAGTGCTTTGCTCAAAAACAGGGACGAGAGTATCAAACTTTACAGCGCGTTCCCTTTTCCTCACCGGGAAAATCGAAAGCTGGATAGCTTTCAGGCCGCTGCATGGGATTATTTGCGCGAAAACCCTTCCGGGACATATTCACGCCAGGTTGAACGTGGTGGACGACATTACATCAGGGTTGCGCAGGCTGATTTGATGTCCGCCCAGGGTTGTGTAAATTGCCATAATTCGCATGAGGATTCTCCCAAAACTGACTGGAAACTGGGAGATGTGCGCGGCGTTCTGGAAGTCACCCAAAATATTGATCTCCAACTCGCTGAAGGTAAATCACTGAGTTTCAATCTATTGGTCGGAACTATTGTAGCTGGTCTGATCCTGATGTTGGTATATTTGGTTATGATCCGAAACATTGTCGGGCCACTTGGTCATTTAAGAGCGGCCGCACGGGATATTGATCGAGGTGATATGGATTCGGTTGTTCCCGGGATCAATCGTAATGATGAAATTGGTGATTTGGCGCGGACGATTGATGTATGGCGTGGACATCTAAAATCCGGTACTTTCGTTCGAAGTCGCGTGCAGTACGCCGACGGAGATGAAGATCAGCCGGAAAACAAGTCCAACCATTCCAGGCGACTGGTAGCAGAAGTGAGTGATATCATGGAGCTTACCCAACCAAATTCCCATGGCAATCAGCCTTCACATCCGGATGATTAGGGGCCGGATCATAGCTTAATCGATGTTTGGTTCCGGATGACGTGGAAGCATTCCATGCAAGAGTAAATCTTCAACCGATTGCGCGGCCTCCGAGCCAAATTCCTCATCTATGATGCTTTTTCCCAGGATTGCTTTAATCTGGTGATCAAAATCTGAATAATGCTGGGTTGTTGCCCATATGGCAAAAATCAAATGATGTGGTGACATCCTCCGGATTTGACCCTTATCCATCCAGTTCTGTAAAACTTTCGCCTTTTCATCGACCAGGGTTTTGAGCGGACCGGTCAGAATGTCATTGATCATTGGTGCGCCTTGCAAAATCTCATTGGCAAACAGGCGCGAGGCTTCGGGAGCCGAAGATGCCATTTTACATTTGGCCCTAATATAGGCACCGATTTCAATACGGGGGTCACCATCAGCGCTGATCGCCCGCAGCGGTTCCAGCCACTCAGCCAATATTTCGTTTAGAACTGCCCGGTAAATGTCTTCCTTGCGTTTGAAATAATAGAGCAAATTGGAACGGGACATGCCGGAGACTTCAGCAATTTGATCTATGCGTGTGCCACGAAATCCGTACCGCGAAAACACAGTCAGTGAAGCTTCCAGAATGCGTTGACGATTCTGCTCCTGAATGCGGGTTGATTTGGTTTTAGAGGTCTTTTTGTTGTTCATACCGGCAACCGACAATTGATATACCCGAAGCAAGTTTGAAAATTGGGTTCAGGACCTGTCGTTCGGGGTTGCACCAATGCCCTGCAAGATGATGGATATAACTGTTTTTTTAGCTGTTTCAAATTGTATATCCGTCAAGGGGCTGTGTTGATTGAGGGTTTCAATCTGATGATTAAAATCCGCATAATGCTGTGTTGTTGACCAGATCATATATAACAAATAATTGGGATCAACCGGTCGAATTTTTCCTTCACTTATCCAGCGATTTATGATGATGACGCGGCTTTGTGTCCAGTCCCGCAGACTTGTCTCCAGATAATCCTGAATCACCGGCGCACCATGCAATATTTCATTGGCCCAGACTTTTGAGCCGTTTGGATATTGTCGGGAGATATCCATTTTAAGAGAGATATAGCTGGACAGGGCGCTGACAGGATCGTCACAATCGTCAAAGGAATTTGCAGCTTCCAGCCAGATGGTGAAAATATTATGCACGACCTGGCGATAGAGTACTTTTTTGGTCGGAAAATAATAATGCAGGTTAGCTTTGGGAATTCCGGCCCGCTCCGCGATCTGGCTGGTTGTTGCACCGCGAAAACCGGATTCAGCAAATACAGCTTCAGCTGCTTCCAGAATCAGTTTTTCATTGTCAGCGCGGATCGTGGCTTTGGTGGCTTTTTTACCCGCGGGGGAACTTGATGACATTTTCGCCCTTTAGTTTGCAAATACATCTTGACCAGTTGGTCAGGCCGCCATATCGTTTCCTTGACCATATGGTCAGGATGAGCCTTTTTCAACTGGTACCTGATCAAACTTTGTTTCGCAACCTTTACAGGATCGRGAATCATTATMAGGGTCGGGAGGAGCTCCGAAACAGTTTGTGTCTGGATGGCATGTAACAGTTGCGGATGAAAACGGGAAATCTGCCACACACCGGTGGCGCGGGAGGATTTGATGTCTCAAAACAAGGTATCGCCCAATAATCTGGATGCATTCTGGATGCCATTTACGGCAAACAGACAGTTCAAGGCAGCTCCGCGCATGTTTGTGGCGTCCGACGGGATGTATTATACCACGTCGGATGGCAGACAGGTGCTGGATGGCACGGCCGGTCTTTGGTGCGTGAATGCCGGACATTGTCGCCCAAAAATTACGGAAGCCATACAGAAGCAGGCAGCTGAACTTGATTATGCACCAGCGTTTCAAATGGGTCATCCAAAAGCATTTGAACTTGCTTCCCGTCTTGTAAACCTGATGCCGGTTGGGTGCGGCCTTGATCATGTGATGTTTACAAATTCTGGCTCGGAAGCTGTTGAAACGGCCCTCAAAACAGCAATTGCCTATCACCGTATGAAGGGCGACGGCGCACGTACCCGTTTAATTGGTCGCGAGCGCGGCTATCACGGTGTCAACTTTGGCGGTATTTCGGTTGGCGGTATTGTTGGAAATCGCAAGCATTTTGGAACTTTGTTAAGTGGCGTTGATCATATCCGCCATACACATGATCTGGAGCGAAATGCGTTTTCACGCGGGATACCCGAACACGGTGCCGAGTTCGCGGATGATCTGGAAAAAGTCATTGCCTTGCATGATGCCTCGACTATTGCTGCGGTCATAGTTGAACCTGTTGCAGGTTCAACCGGCGTTCTGCTTCCACCCAAAGATTATTTGAAGCGTTTGAGATCTATCTGCGACAAGCACGGAATATTGTTGATCTATGATGAAGTGATTACCGGCTTTGGTCGTCTTGGTTCCCCGTTCGCTGTTGAACATTTTGGTGTGATCCCCGATATGGTGACCACAGCAAAAGGTCTTACCAATGGGGTGATCCCGATGGGTGCGGTGTTTGTGCAAAAAGCCATTCATGATGCTTTCATGCAGGGTCCGGAAAACATGATTGAGTTTTTCCATGGATATACCTATTCCGGTAATCCCATGGCTGCAGCAGCGGCGCTCGGTACGCTTGATACCTATCGTGATGAAGGGCTTTTGACACGAGCCGCTGATCTTGAATCATATTGGGAAGATGCCTTGCACAGTATGCGGGACCTGCCGCATGTGATTGATGTTCGTAATATTGGCCTGATTGGTGCGATTGAACTTGAAGGCATTGCAGGCTCACCCACCAAACGTGCTTTTTCGGCATTTTTGAAGGCTTACGAATCCGGTCTGCTGATYAGRACGACTGGCGATATTATTGCCTTGTCACCACCGTTGATTATTGAAAAAGCAGAAATAGATATTTTGTTCAGTACGCTTTCGGATGTACTGCGATCGATAGATTAATAAACGTGGCAAATGCAGCATTGGTATTTGCCTCTGTCCTGTTTGGCCGGACGGGAATCCGGGCCGGGTTTTTGTACCTGACACCGGGTGTACAGCAAACGAAAATGAATTGGTCAATCGTAATGCGCGGGGGATTTAGCGTGTTACGAATGAAGGGAGAGGATTATGGGTTATCCGGGTTCAAATCAGCGGATCAATGGCGATCGTTTGTGGGACAGTCTCATGGATATGGCCAAAATTGGCCCGGGTGTTCGTGGCGGTAATAACCGACAAACCCTGACTGATGATGATGCGGAAGGCCGTCGCTTGTTTGCCAGCTGGTGCGAAGCAGAAGGCATGACCATTGGCGTTGATACAATGGGCAATATGTTTGCACGCCATGAAGGTGAAGACGGCTCGCTTGACCCGGTGATGATTGGATCCCATCTTGATACCCAGCCAACCGGCGGTAAATACGATGGTGTGCTAGGTGTTCTAGCCGGGCTTGAAGTCATCCGGACAATCCGGGAACTTGGCATTAAAACCAAACGATCGATTGAAGTTGTAAACTGGACCAACGAAGAAGGTACCCGATTTGCACCTGCAATGCTGGCGTCGGGAGTTTTTGCCGGAATGCATACCCAGGACTGGGCCTATGACCGGGAAGATGCAGATGGCAAGAAATTCGGTGACGAGTTAAAACGCATTGGCTTTGTAGGTGACGAACCTGTCGGCACCCGGAAAATGCATGCAATGTTTGAATTGCATATCGAACAGGGTCCTATTCTTGAAATTGAAGGTAAGGATATTGGTGTTGTTACCCACGGCCAGGGTCTTTGGTGGCTGGAAGTAACGCTCACCGGCAAGGACAGTCATACCGGCTCAACGCCGATGCCCATGCGCAAAAATGCCGGACTTGGCATGGCACGTATTACCGAACTGGTTCATACGATTGCAATGGAACAACAACCCGAAGCAGTTGGTGCTATTGGTCATTGCGACGTGTTTCCCAATTCACGCAATGTGATCCCGGGTAAAGTCGTATTCACGATTGATTTTCGTTCGCCCCATCAAAATATTCTGGATGGTATGAAAGCCAAACTGGAAGAACTCGCGCCTGCAATTGCAAAAGATCTGGGACTGGAAATATCAATCGAGCCTGTTGGACATTTCGATCCGGTTACGTTTGATACATCCTGTGTTGATGCCGTGCGCGGGGCTGCAGAGCGGCTGGGTTATGCGCACCGTGATTTGATTTCCGGAGCCGGGCACGACGCGTGCTGGATCAACCGGGTTGCGCCAACGGCGATGATTATGTGTCCCTGTGTGGACGGATTAAGCCATAACGAAGATGAAGATATTTCACGCGAATGGGCAACCGCAGGTGCAGATGTTTTGTTCCATGCCGCGTTGGAAAAAGCTGAAATTATTGAAGGATAACGCCGGGAAACATTCTTGATTGAATGTGGTGTTGGTCTGAAACGGGAGGAATATAATGAGCACAGTGATTAAAGGCGGCACAGTCGTCACCGCTGATTTGACCTATAAGGCCGACATTCTGATTGAAGGCGGAAAAATAGCTGAAATTGGCCCAAATCTGTCGGCTAATGAAACACTGGATGCGACTGGCTGTTATGTTATGCCAGGCGGTATCGACCCCCATGTACATCTTGAAATGCCGTTTATGGGTACATTTTCTGCAGATAATTTTGAAAGTGGGACCCGGGCAGGTCTTTCCGGTGGAACAACCATGGTGGTGGATTTTTGCTTGCCCAATCCGGATCAATCCCTGATGGAAGCGCTTGCAATCTGGCAACAGAAATCCGGTTCGGCCTGTTCCGATTATTCCTATCACATGGCGATTACCTGGTGGAGTGAGCAGGTCTTTAATGAAATGCAGGAAGTTGTTGAGCGAGGCATCAATACTTTCAAGCATTTCATGGCCTATAAGGGTGCCCTTATGGTGGATGATGACGAAATGTTCGCATCATTCCAGCGCTGTTCTTCGCTTGGCGCAATGCCGCTTGTTCATGCAGAAAATGGTGATGTTGTCGCGAGTATGCAACAAAAATTGATGGCTGAAGGCAACAACGGCCCGGAAGCACATGCTTATTCGCGTCCTCCGGAAGTTGAAGGTGAAGCTGTCAACCGGGCGATCATGATTGCCGATATGGCAGAAGTGCCGCTGTACGTCGTACACACAAGCTGCGAGCAGGCACATGAGGCCATTCGCCGTGCCCGTCAAAAAGGTATGCGGGTTTATGGTGAGCCGCTTATTCAACATCTGACACTGGATGAAAGCGAATACGCCCATGAAGACTGGGATCATGCAGCCCGCCKGGTGATGTCACCTCCATTCCGTAACAAACAACATCAGGATAGCCTKTGGGCRGGCATTCARTCTGGTTCGTTGCAGGTTGTGGCGACAGATCATTGTGCTTTCACAACCGAACAAAAACGTTCGGGATTTGGTGATTTTACCAAAATCCCCAATGGAACCGGCGGACTTGAAGACCGGTTGCCAATGTTGTGGACCTATGGGGTGTGTACCGGGCGGTTGACGCCGAATGAATTTGTTGCCCTGACATCGACCAACATTGCCAAAATACTCAACATGTACCCCAAAAAGGGTGCAATTCTTGTGGGTGCAGACGCTGATATTGTGGTGCTTGATCCGAACAGGTCAAAAACCATCACAGCCGCCAGCCAACAATCCGCGATCGATTACAATGTATTTGAAGGCAAGGACGTTTCGGGATTGCCCCGCTATACCCTGACACGGGGAAAGGTCGCGGTTGAGGAAGGCACGATCAAAACCGAACCTGGCCATGGCGAATTTGTCGCGCGTGATGCATATCCTTCGGTCAACAAGGCACTGTCCAAATGGAAAGATATTACTGCGCCACGCAAGGTTGAGCGCAAAAAAGAAAACATGCCTGCCGGCGTTTAAACGCAAGGCAGGTGGAGGCCGGGCGAGAGGACCATTTTTCCCGGCTTCCCCTTCAAACAGGGCTATAGTTCCTGCCGGACACAATAGATCGGCGTAAGGGGATGACCGCGGAGAAATAGAATGACGGACACAAATATGACCGGGGCAACTGATAACACAACCGCCTCCGCAGGTCGTGATGCTCAGGATCATGCGGATATTGTACAGCCTGTTATCACCACCAAAGACCTGTCATTAACATTTCAAACGAATGACGGTCCGGTGCACGCGCTGTCGGGAATTGATATTGACGTAAACCCCGGGGAATTTGTTTCTCTTATCGGTCCATCTGGCTGTGGTAAAACAACATTGTTGCGAGTGATTGCCGATCTTGAACAACCCACTTCCGGTTCTATTGAAGTTAACGGCGTTTCTCCTGATGCGGCGCGCAAGGCCCGGGCATATGGGTATGTCTTTCAGGCGGCGGCGCTATACCCCTGGCGGACAATCGAAAAAAATGTCGCCCTGCCGCTGGAAATAATGGGCTTGTCCCATGCTGAAAAGAAAGAGCGTATCGCGCGCAATCTGGAACTTGTCAATCTCACTGGTTTTGAGCGTAAATATCCCTGGCAACTGTCCGGCGGAATGCAGCAGCGTGCCTCGATCGCGCGCGCGCTGGCATTTGATCCTGCATTGTTGTTAATGGATGAACCCTTTGGGGCACTTGATGAGATTGTGCGGGACCATCTGAATGATCAGTTGAATAAATTATGGCATAAAACCAGTAAAACCGTGGTTTTTGTGACCCATTCTATTCCTGAAGCAGTTTATCTTTCGACAAAAATCATTGTTATGTCACCGCGCCCCGGTAAGATTTACGACGTTATTGACTGTAAATTGCCACGTGAGCGCACGCTTGAAATGCGTGAGAGCAAGGAATTTCTCGACGTCGCACTTCGCGTACGTGAAGGATTGCGTGCGGGGCATTCCTATGATGAATAAAGTGTCTGTCACAAACAATCCGTCCAAACCCTCTTTGTTTTCCCGGATCATGGCCGGTAATATCGGGCCGGTAGTTGTTGTATCAATGGCTATCGTTGCTATCTGGTATGCTTCAGCTGTTATGCTCAATGCACCATTTGAACGCGAAATGCAGGCCCGGGGCGGAAATGAAAACCCAACAATCGGCCAAATGATTTCAGGTACTCTGGATCAGAAACGCCCGGTTCTACCCTCGCCTCATCAGGTCATAATCGAGATCTATAAAACGGTATTTCTTAAAAGTATTACGTCCAAACGCAGTCTGGTTTATCACGCAGGAATTACACTCTCCTCGACCATGCTCGGTTTTTTAATGGGGACGATCTTCGGGATTGCGCTTGCGGTCGGGGTTGTACATTCCCGGGTGCTTGAAAAAAGCATGATGCCGTGGGTGATTTCGTCCCAGACCATTCCTATTCTGGCGATTGCGCCGATGATCATTGTTGTGTTGAATGCAATTGGTATTTCGGGGCTTTTGCCCAAGGCAATGATTTCGATGTATCTGAGTTTCTTTCCCATAACCGTTGGTATGGTCAAAGGTCTTCGATCTCCGGAAAGTATGCATCTTGATTTGCTCAAGACCTATAGCGCCAGCAAATTTCAGACTTTCTGGATGTTACGCTTTCCTTCCTCGATGCCCTATTTGTTCACAAGCATGAAGATCGCTGTAGCAATCAGTCTGGTTGGAGCGATCGTTGGTGAATTGCCAACCGGTGCCATTGCCGGACTGGGTGCACGTCTGCTTGCCGGATCATATTATGGTCAGMCTGTACAAATATGGTCGGCACTAATTGTTGCCGCTATTCTTGCAGGCAGCCTTGTTGCGCTGGTCGGCGTGGCTGATCGTATCATGCTGAAAAGAATGGGGATGGTACAATGATTTTATCATCGCCGCTTGTCGGGGCAAGCCGTCTGTTAATCCCGCTGGCATTGCTGGCAGCTTTAACCAGCCTGGTATTCCCGGTTTTTCAAACTGAAACAAATATACAAATTCTTGTCTGGACCCATGTTCCCCTTCTGACCCTGTTTTTGTTGATCGTCGCAACGGCTATTCTGCAATGGCAGAATTATCGTGGCAGTGCGGGTGCTGACTTGATGGTTGGTGTACTGGCTCATGGCGGTGTCGGGCTGTTAATCTGGATGCTGGATGGACGTGCCGGTGAAGCAAGCGGTGGTTTTTGGGGCCTGCTGATTGCTTGCTGGCTATTGGCATGGGTGTTTGTTGATCGCCTCGCCAGTCGGGATTTCGAAAATCACAATGTTCAAAAACTGATCAATATTGTCATTCCGGTGATATTTGGCGCGTGGTTGTTAATTGTTTGGGAATGCATGACGCGCGGGCTTGGTGTCCCAAGAATTTTGTTACCACCACCAAGTGAGATTGGTGTCCGGTTTTCGGATTCAACCAGTATATTGTGGGCGGATTTTAAACAGACATTTCTGCATGCCGTCCTGATTGGTTATGCAATGGGTTGCGGAAGCGGGTTTGCCGTGGCGATATTGGCGGATCGGGTGCCTTTTCTAAGGCGTGGTCTTTTACCAATTGGTAATGTTGTCAGTGCGTTACCCATAATTGGTGTTGCACCAATAATGGTGATGTGGTTTGGATTTGACTGGCATTCAAAAGCCGCTGTGGTCGTGATCATGACGTTTTTTCCGATGCTGGTGAATACGATGACCGGGCTCGATTGTGCCGGGAGAATGCAGCGGGACCTGATGCAAACCTATGGGGCCAGCCGTTGGCAGACACTTTTTAAATTGCGCCTTCCCGAAGCACTGCCGTTTATTTTTAATGCCCTTAAAATTAATTCGACACTGGCTCTGATCGGCGCAATCGTGGCCGAGTTTTTTGGTACGCCGACCGTCGGGATGGGGTTTCGCATTTCAACGGAAGTTGGACGTTTGAATGTAGATATGGTTTGGGCAGAAATTGCTGTTGCAGCACTGGCCGGGTCCCTTTTCTACGCTTTAGTGGCCTTTCTTGAGAAGGTCTTCACATTCTGGCATCCATCCATCAGGGGGTGATTGTGGTGCCGGGGCCCGTGGCCGTGGAGGACGGGTATAACAGGAGGAAATTACGCATGAACAAACTACTGGTAAGCGCGCTTGCATTGGCAGCGGGTCTTGGAATGACTGCCGCACAGGCAGCCGATTCCGTTACCCTTCAGCTGAAATGGGTTACTCAGGCCCAGTTCGCAGGGTATTATGTTGCAAAGGAAAAAGGTTTTTACAGTGACGAAGACCTTGATGTCACAATCAAACCAGGTGGACCTGATATTGCTCCGCCACAGGTGATCGTGGGTGGAGGTGCCGATGTGATAGTCGACTGGATGCCGTCTGCACTTGCATCTCGCGAAAAAGGCGTTGATCTGGTTAACATTGCCCAACCGTTTAAATCATCAGGCATGATGCTGACCTGTCGTAAGGATAGCGGCATTACCAGCCCTGCTGATTTTAAGGGTAAAACGCTTGGGGTCTGGTTTTATGGCAACGAATATCCATTTCTGAGCTGGATGTCCAAACTCGGCCTTGATACCCAGGGCGGCGACAATGGTGTTACAGTTCTTAAACAGGGCTTTAACGTTGATCCAATTCTGCAAAAGCAGGCCGATTGTGTTTCGACAATGACCTATAATGAATATTGGCAGATTATCGATGCCGGTATTCCAGCTGAAGAACTTGTTGTTTTCAAATATCAGGACCAGGGTGTTTCCACCATGGAAGACGGTCTGTATGTTCTTGGTAAAAACCTGAAAGATGACGCCTTTGTTGGTAAAATGGCCCGTTTTGTACGTGCCTCGATCAAAGGTTGGGATTATGCTCGTTCGCACCCTGATGAAGCAGCTGATATCGTACTTGAGAACGATGCATCGGGTGCCCAGACAGAAAAACATCAGCGTCGTATGATGGGTGAAATCAACAAACTAACCGCAAACTCCAATGGCGGAAAGCTTGATCCGGCAGATTATGAACGCACTGTTATGACTTTGCTTGGTGGCGGTTCAGATCCGGTTATCTCTAAAAAACCTGAAGGCGCATGGACACATGCTGTCATCGATAAAGCAATGAACTAGACTTTGTTGCAGAATAGATTGGCAGGGGCGCGGAACATTCCGTGCCCCTTTTTTTGTTTTTAAGTTGCCTGAAACTGACTGAATATTGAGCAGGGTGCCGTCAAAGACGGCGGAACCTGAAGTATTTGACGTTTTGCTTCAATCCACATTTCCTGAAATCCCGCTTTACCAGACTTAATCAAACTGGCCTGATACTTGCTTTTAAAATTTGCGTGGAAATCACGTACCGCCAACTTTTGGTCCAGGCAAGGTAATGGAAAATGTCCGGTAAAATAGACATCCAAATTCGATCAATGAAACAAACCGATGCCGAAGCTGTTTTGTCGATCTATCAAACGGGCATTGATACAGGTCA
>JAESRR010000059.1 GCA_016764535.1 Cohaesibacteraceae bacterium
GGATCGGCAAGTGAGTACGTTCAAGGGCAAAACCATGGGTACAACATATCAGGTCAAAGCCATCAACCTGCCGGACACGGTGACGCAGGCGGAGCTGCACTCAGCGATCGAGGCTTCACTCAAACAGGTCAATAGCAACCTTTCCAACTGGCACAAAACGTCTGAAGTTTCGAGTTTCAATTTGTCCCCCAGCACATCATGGACGCCGGTTTCGGACGACTTTAAAATCGTGATGAAAGAGGCATTTCGTATCCACGATGAAAGCAATGGGCGCTTTGATGTTACACTCGCACCCCTGATTAATTTGTGGGGATTTGGGCCAAAAAAACAGACTGACTTACCCGATGATGCCCAGGTCAGACAGGCATTGTTAAAAGTCGGGATGACCCGCCTGCTGGAGTTTGAAGCCAATCCCCCCCGTTTACGCAAACAGGCATCGGATGTAAGTGTCAATTTATCCGCAATTGCCAAGGGATTTGGCGTCGACCGTATTGCCCGTACCCTGCGTGATCATGGCATCAATGAATATCTTGTCGAGATCGGCGGCGATATGGTGGCACGTGGCAGAAATGGCGAGGACGAACTTTGGCAGGTTGGCATCGAAACACCCGATGCAATTAGCCGCTCCATCCAGTTAATAGTTCCGGTATCTGATTTTGGCCTCGCCACATCCGGTGATTATCGCAATTTCGTGATGAAAGATGGCAAACGCTATTCACACATTCTTGACCCGGTGACAGGTAAACCTGTTACACATGAGCTGGCTTCCGTCACTGTACTTGCTGAAAATGCGATGCGTGCAGACGGACTTGCTACAGCGATACTGGTGCTGGGTACACAAAATGGCATGGAATTGGCGAACCGTTTGATGCTCCCGGTGTTCTTCATCATTCGAAGTGAGAACGGCTTTATAGAAAAACGCTCGGTGGCTTTTCAGACACTGATGTTACAACACGCAAACGGGCAGTAAATATATATGGCGACATTCGTTTTGGCTTTTGGAGTGCTCTTGCTCATAGTTCTGGGCATGTCGATTGGTGTGATATTTCGGCAAAAGCCCATTACCGGAAGCTGTGGCGGGTTGAATGCAATTTCAGATGCAGATCATTGTGTTGTCTGCAAACAATCGATTGATCCCAATAGTCCGCTACGCGAGAAGTTTGAATGCCCGCGCAAGAAAGCCCGGCGCGAAGCTTTGGAAAGACAACAGGCCTAAGTGGTCACCAAACCTCGCATTCGCCTATCTCGACTTCGAGACATAGGCTGGTCACTTTGGGATCCGATCGGCATTTTATCTCCAGGAGATTGCTGGCAACAAATTGCTTTTCCGGATGAGTATGATGCATATTTATTATGTGTCGCATCGCAATTGCGACAAGGAGCAACCGAGCAAGTTGCAGTCGACTACCTGGTTGAAATTGAGTTAAATCACATGGGCCTGGAATTTACTTCGCTAACCTTTTCTCGAGCTAGTAATGTTGTACGCGCAATCAATAGTGACAGTCTGCTTTGGAATGAATCTTCCACAACAAACATATAGTAAATTCATACCGGTTGAAACGGGATAAAGGCCAACGCACCAAAACATGCCGCGGCGATCAATCCGGCGATCCAGCATTTTGCTTTCCAGTATGATCCTTGCAATTTCCAGCTATCCCGGAACACTTTGCCACTCACAACAAAAACCACCAGAATGGCAATGCCAGCAATCGGCGAACCTATAACCAGATCTGTCACAACAATTATCTCCCGGGCATGAAGCCTACTGCCTCTTAAACACAGCTACATAAAAAATCAAAATCAGTCACCTGAAAAGCACGAGACTCTGCTAGAGACTGGGTAAATCAAAACTAAAATGCATAACAGGACCCCCGGTGACCATTCAGGGCTACACACTTCAACAACAAAATGGCTATAGCAGAGCCAGCATGGCGCGCCTTGCAGCATCCCTGTCTCTTTCGGGACTATTTGCCGCCAGCGCTATTCTGATCGACAGCAATATGGTTGCTCCCCTGGGCAAGGATGCCCTCGCCGCGATGGGACTTTCCGCCGGGTTGTTTGGCGCCTTCATGGCAGCCTTGTTCGGCCTCGGAACGGGCGCGCAAATTCTCCTGGCTGAAGCAGCAGGGCGTGGAAAGCGACAAATCTTCGCGCAGCGTCTGTGGTTTATGTTTGCACTTGGTCTGTCGCTTGCTCTCATTCTTTCTCTGTTGTTGAAACTGCTACTGCCATTTCTTATTCAATGGCTGGCACCAACCCGGACGATTGCCATACTTACCAACGATTATCTGGGTCTGCTGGTTTATAGTCTGCCAATTGTATTTTGTTGTTATTTGCTTTCGATTTGCTTTGACGCGCAACGTAAACCGGCGCGGGAGCTGATGGGTTTTGCTTTTGAACTTCCGGCAAATATAGCGCTCAATGCATTGCTGATTTACGGACTTCATGGATTTCCCGAACTCGGTTTAAAAGGCGCTGCGATCGCAACCCTTGTCGCACAATCCGGTCGCCTCGCCTGGTTGATGACGCTTGTACTACTTGATGAACGCGTCACTGCGCGTGGCTATTATGTGGCGTCACGCGCCGAATATCGCAATATGGGGAAACTTCTCTGGCCGGTAAGCCTTAATGTTGCGATCCTCATTTTGGGTGCTCAATTTTATCAGCTGATTTTTTCACAATTACCCGTCACGGCTTTTGCAGCAATAGCATTGGTGGCACCATGGCTGACCCTTGCCAATGTCATTGGACGCGGCGTCGCACAATCAGCAACCATCTCATGTGCCAGCCTGCTTGATAACCCAACAGCGCTCGCTCGTACTTTTGCGCCTGTTGAACACATCACCAAAGTCACCTCCATTGCATTGGCTGTTGCACTGCTGGTGATTTTGTCGATTGTTTACGGTCTGTCCTCTCATATACCCCGGGAGGTGCGACCAACGTTTCTATGGCTGGTACCACTTTCGGCAATTCTTGTTTACGTTCGTACCGGAGCAGTGAGTCTTGGCAACGTTTTACGTGCGGTAGACAAACCCGGCTGGGTGTTCAAAATCCAGATCGGATTGCAATGGGGTTTTGCCTTGCCAATCGTATTTGCGGGTGTTGTGATATTTGATCTGGCACCATTCTGGGCGGTGTCAGTACTCGTTCTGGAGGAAACAATCCGGCTGGCCTTTTTGCGGCACCGATTTAGAAAACTGGGACAAAACAGCAAGAATTAAATTACAATTTTCATAAGATCTTCGCCCAGGATTACTTCACCGGCGAAATCGGCTTGCACATCCTCTTTCATAAAATCCAGTTCCCGACGGGTTTTCTGTCTGATATGAGTTAGAACAAGTGTTTTAACACCACTCTTCGCGGCAATTTTCCCCGCTTCCGCCGAGGACATCAAAATGTGTTTTGAAACAACTTCCCGCTCAAATTCGGTTTGTTCTTCCTTGGAGAGGTAACAACACAACAACGGCACATCCGCCATATTTGCCAGTGCCTCCAGCCCCGCGCACATGACCGTATCACCACTGAATGCAAGTGCCTTGCGTTCTGCCTCAATCCTGTATCCAAGACACGGGAAATCATCAAACTCAATGCCCATACCATGCCCGTGGCTCATCCGCTGGCTGAAAATAAAACAACCTTCCTCAACATATACAAGACCTTCATCAGTCTCGGTCACATCAAAAAGGGATTTAATATCAGTCAGTTTTTGCCCTGTGAGCGTTGCCTCTTTCTTTCGAAAGGCAACATCGGAGGCATAAACGCCATCAATCAGTGTTTCGATAATTTTTCGTGTACCAGGGGGACCAAATATTGGCAGCAAAACCTTACGACCACTGTTCCAGATACAAAACAACAAATCACCCAGGCCACCAATATGATCAAAGTGATGATGGGTTATGAGGATTGCATCAAGTTTTTCGGGAGGCACGCCCGCCTGCATCAAACGCGTTGATACACCACGACCGGCATCAAGCAATAAATTCCGGCCTGCCACCTGGACCAGATGTGCCGGACCTTGTCGGTTCGGGTCTGGTTTTGGACCGCCGGTACCCAGCAATGTCAACCGAAATACCAAATCGTTTCTCCGCACAGAAAAGTCAATGCCGCGCCAGGCGAGTTGCCATGTTCTATCATGCAGAGTTAAACAAACGAAAAACAGAAACGACAAAGGCGTGAGGGAATTTCACCCGCACGCCTTATAATCCGCACATGAATTGGACCCATGAACCGGAACCATGAAATTTACTTCACGGAACCAAATTCCTAGTACACGTCGCGGACATATCTCTTGTCTTTTTTCATGGCATTAACGTAATCATGCGCACCATCAGCGGTTAACCCGCCTTCTCTGGCAATAACGTTGTGCAACATTTGATCGACATCTTTTGCCATGCGGGTTGCATCGCCGCACACATAGAAGTGACCACCATCCTGTAGTGCTGCGAAAAGCCTTTTTGACTTTTCCATCATCCGTGTCTGTACATAGATTTTTTGTTCCTGATCCCGAGAAAAGGCCAGGTCAAGACCACTGAGCAAACCACTCTTCTGAAAGCCCATCAGTTCATCTTCATAGGAAAAATCCGTTGCAGCATGCTGGTCACCAAAAAATAGCCAGTTCGTGCCTTTTGCCCCGATCTCCTGACGTTCCTGCAAGAACGCTCTAAAAGGAGCGATCCCGGTTCCAGGACCAACCATGATCATCGGTACATCATTGTCTGTCGGTACGCGAAATGCCTTATTTGGTGTCACAAATACCGGAACGGTTGCATTTTCAGATACGCGATCTGCAAGGAAGGTCGATGCGACACCTCCATGTTTACGCCCATGGCTTTCAAACCGTACCGAAGCGATCGTCAGATGGACAGAATCCGGGTGCAACTTGGAACTGGAAGATATCGAATAGGCACGATGTTGCAATGGTTTTAGCAGTCCGGCCAGATCATCAGCACCCATTTTAATATCCGGCCAGGCATTCAATAGATCCAGAGAATCTTTTGACCAGAGATATGCATCAAGCGCTTCCCGATCACCATGCTCAACCACATGGCTCAGATGCACGTCATTTGCCCGCGCCTCGATTGCCTTGATAAAATCTCCTGATGGCGTTGAAATTTCAAACTGCCCGAGCAACAGTTCACCCAGCGGCTTGTCAAAGCCGCCAACCGGTGTTTCAGCAGACAACTGAAGCCGCTCCAGCCATGCGCTGACAAGAGCCGGATCATTTTGCGGGATTACACCAAGAGCATCTCCGGCTTCATAAACCGGTCCACCTTCTTCAAGGGCAATCTCAAAATGCCGTATTTCCTTGGCAGAGCCTTCCTTTGACAACAGGCGGTTGAGCGTCAGAGCACCAGGATAGGGAGTTTTACGGGTCCATTTGCTTTTCGGTTTTTTGGGTTTTGTTGGCTGTGCAACAGATCCGTCACTTTCACCTGTCAGTTTTTCAAATTCAACAACCAGAGCATTGGTCCAGCCTTCGGCAAGCTCTTCATAATCGACATCGCAATCAACCCGGGCATGCAGTCGTTTCGCGCCAAGCTGCTCAAAACGCAGATCTATTTGCTTGCCCGCTTCGCAAAATTCGTCATAGCCTGTATCGCCCAGAGACAGAACCGCAAATTGCAGCTGTTCGAGGCGCGGAGCGTCTGTTGATCTGAAAGCATCCCAAAACAATTCGGCATTGTCCGGCATTTCGCCTTCGCCATAGGTAGATGTGACCACCAGAACGTGGTTCATTTCCAGCATATCGACAATTTCAATGTCGTCCAGTGCTGCCATTTTGGTCGTTATGCCTATGCCACCCAGCGCATCACAGACATCTTCACAGACCATCTCCGCATTACCGGTCTGTGTGCCATAGAGCACGTTCACACACAGCGCGGATTCCGCGCTCTGATTGACACTCTCCTGTCCAATGGACATCTGGGTATGCAGGCCGGAAAAGAAACCGTTGAGCCAGGATTTTTGATCATCCGAAAATGGCGTATTCTCGGGAATAAACGGGACTTTCATGAACATTGTTCCGTCACGCATGTAATTATTATCAAGGGCGAAAACTACATATCGTAGCTGTTACGACATCTGTTTCACCATGTCGAGGCTGCTTGCCTTCGCAAACAGGGCTTCATAATCAGGTARACCGCCCATCGCYTCACGATTAATCCGGTCCTGAAGCATGATCCAYCCGTAAGTGCCRATRGAATCCATCAACCGTACATTYCGGTTTGAAAGGGCCGTCTTGTAGTCTTTCATCCGCTTGTCGGACACCATGACAGCCAGCTGATGATCATCATAATGATCCAGAGCCTTGCGGGCAAAAGCAGCAAGTTTCTGTTTAAGAGCAAAGTCCTCGGTCAATACGAGTTTGCGAACACCGGCAGTAAGCATGGTTTCATCAACCTCGGTGCCGCGTGGATAGCGACTGGTAACAACCTGCTGGGCCATATGGACCACGGCATAATTGTTAATCAGCGTATACATCAGCGAAGAATCTTTTTCGCCATGTCCAGGTATTGCACCATCGGCGATGAGCTTTCCGTCACGATAGGCGAGTTTGAATTTCCGCATCTGATGGCCAACAAGTGCCTGGCCAAGCTCCTCTGTCAGTTCCTTGCGTGTCGCGGCCGCAAGTATCGCTTCATAATTCTGATAGGTTTCCAGTGCCAGCGGAGTTGCAAAACGGAAATTGGAAACTTCCGTATCCCAGTTTTCCAGAATGTATCTGGCTTTGGCAGAATTGGTGAATTTTATGTGGCGTTCAAGCAGTGATTTCACAGCCAGCCGATGAATGGACGAGCGATCATTATCCGCATCAAGTCGGTGTAACTTGACGGAATCCGCACTGTACATGGCTTCAATCCGGTCATACGGATCATACTGATAGGCCACACCACCGGACATGCCATTACACAAGCCCTTGCCAAATCCGCCCAGGTTGAGCACGGCACCATTGGTCATATACTCGCAGCAGAACTCTCCAACGCCCTCGACAACGGCACTTGCACCGGAATTCCGGACAGCAAAGCGGTCACCCGCTCCACCTTCAACAAATAGAGCAGACCCGGTCGCACCAAACAGCGCAAAATTGCCGATCAAAACATTTTCTTTTTCCCCGCCACCGGGGGAGTGAATGGCGATATTACCACCCGATGCACTTTTGCCAACGCCATCGTTGCAGGTGCCGGTATGATGGAAAACCATGCCGGAATTTGAAAACGCTCCGTAGCTTTGACCAGCAGAACCGTGAGTGTTAATCACGAGGGATTCCGGTTTGATCAAACGACGCCCACGATCATCGGTATATAGCATCGGCATGGAGGCAATTTGTTTTTCAGACAATTCGTGCTGCAACATACGCTCGATATCAATCGACAACTGGCCGCCGATGGTCTTGTCACGATTGGTAAGTTTGATGCCTTCACACAGCACGGCGGAATGTTGCTGACGTTGAACCACCTGGGATTTGAATTCCTTAAGAAGCCTGTCATCGACATCGAAATGTGCTTCCAGATAAATGGGATCCTCGATGTGAACTTCTTCGACAACTTTTAGCATATTGCGCAGATTGAGCTGACCTATGGAGCGCTCATGTTTCAAAAGGTGTAAATAATCCGAGCGGCCACGTGCCTCTCGCAGACTGGCAAAACCCAGCGCTGCCAGGATTTCACGTGTCTCATGGGCGATGTTCATCAAATATTGCGCCAATGCGCGTGGATCACCGGCGAATGCTTCTGCATTGGTTGTCAGGCCAGCCGGGCATTTGATATTACAGTTTTTCGCCATGACACATTTCAGCATCATCAGGGCGGTGGTACCAAACTCAAAACTGTCGCCACCGAGCAGAGCAGACTTCACAATATCGCTGGCAGTTTGATGTGCGCCAGAGCAGCGCAACAACACCTTGTCCCGCAATCCATTGGCGCACAAAGCCTGATGGACTTCCGCAAGGCCGATCTCGGCAGCGCGTCCGGTGTTTTTGAGACTGGTCACAGCAGCAGCTCCGGTGCCGCCCGTGTTGCCTGCAATGTTGATTAAATCTGCACCGGCCTTGGCTACACCAACTGCAATTGTGCCGATACCTTCTGATGAAACAAGTTTGACAATTACCCGCACACGGGCAGCTTTGGCATCGTGAATGAGCTGCGCCAGATCCTCAATGGAATAGGTATCATGGTGTGGTGGAGGTGAAATCAGTTCCACGCCAGGTGTTCCGCCACGCGCTGCGGCAATTTCAACTGTGACTTTCGCCGCAGGCAATTGTCCGCCTTCGCCAGGTTTTGCACCCTGGGCGATTTTGATCTCAATCTCTTCAAGGGTGGGATCTGCAAGATAGCCAGTCCAGACGCCAAACCTGCCGGACGCAAGTTGTTTGATCCGGCTGGATCGAATAGTGCCATATCGCGAGAAATGTTCACCACCCTCGCCCGAATTTGAAAACCCGCCTGCGATATTGGTGCCATGCGCAACAGCTTCATGAGCAGCAGCCACCAAAGCGCCATGGCTCATGGCACCGGACGCCATGGTTGCAGTAATTTTATGTGCCGGTTCAACCTGATCAAGACCGATGGAATTATTTGCAGGCCTCATGCGGGAAAAGTAGTCCCGCGCGGTTCCCACACATATCACTTCGATGACATCGCCGTGGGTAACAAGACCCAAAAGACTTTCGCCAAGAATATTTCTGAATGCCAGAGACAGGGCAGCGGAACGACCATCCCGGTGTTTACCTGTTAGTTTCACAGAGAATTTGCCATCGCCCCTGTCTTCACATTCAAGGCCGCGAACAAGAAAACTGTCATTTCCAACAAGATCGTGCTGGAATAATTCGTCAGTAAATTCACCTGTGCTTTGCGCCCAGTTTACATCTGCCGGGAACCCGAGCACATCACGCAACGCGGCTGGACGGCTGGCGCGTTCCTGAGCCAGCATATGAGAAAAGGATCGGTATTTCCGGGTAATCCTGAACTCGTCAATCTCTTTCCGTGTCCGGCGGGCAAAACTCGTCGAACGATAGGCCTCTTCAGCAGATCCGTATGCATCGTTAAGACGGGCCACTGGCAACAGGCGCAAATCATCGCTGTTGACGTCACCGCTGTTTTCCGCCATTTCACCGCACTGAATTGCCTCTTCGGTCATTTCAACAAAGCCGCGCACAGCTGCGGTTCCGTAGGAATGCCCGGCACCTTCCGAACGTTCCTTGAACAGACCCAGCAACGGAATATCGCCGCCAGCACTGATTTCTACTGCACGTTTGTGCCACTGCGATGCGCTATGCGAAATCGCTGCAAAATCCACACCGCCAACGGTATTGATCATATTGGGGAAGTAGCGTTTGAGAACCGTATTATCGGTATCAAGAAAATTGGGTTCAAAAAACTCACCGCCAATGTAGCTTTCGGCAGTGCAGAGACCAACCTTGGCCATCGTTTTCATCAGCGATTTTTTGGCGGCCTTGATATAACGCGCCACATTTGCAGCCTGTTCTTCAGCATCGCCTTTAGAACGCTCTGCTGCGCGTGCTTCCACACTCACCGGCATCACAGCCGAAGCGCCAAATCCCAGGGCCGTCGCAACCTGATGCGACGAAGCAATCTGGCCACTTTCAGCAATCAGGGACACACGAAACCGCAAGCCCTGCTCAATTAATCGCTGATTAGTAGCGGAAATGATCAAAATCAACGGAATGGCAGCACGTTCGGCATGTACACCGGCATCTGACAAAATGATAATCCCGCCCCGATCCCGCGCCAGTTCCTCAACCTCGTCACACACCGCTTCAACAGCCTGAACCAGTGTTTCGGATTTGGATACAGAATTATCACTGTCACCCATGGTATATAGTGTCGCGACATTGCTAACAGGCACAATATCCTGACCACGAATGGTTGCCAGATCAGCTGCACATAAAATAGGTGAAGGAATGACGATCTGGCGTGTTTCCTCCTCGTTAAAATGGGGTTTGGCTCCCAGGGCGACACGCAATGTCATACCGTCGGATTCACGCAAACTATCAAGTGGCGGATTGGTAACCTGGGCAAAACGCTGGGAAAAATACTTCGCCATGCCGCCTTCCTGATCCGTCAAGGCATTTATCGCCACGCCATATCCCATGGCGGAAATCTTCTCAGACCCCTGTTGCATCATCGGATCGAGCAAAAACTTGTAGGTTTCCTGATTTAGAGACCAGGAGACAGCACGCTGGGCATCGGAAAATTTGCTCGATACCGGGATCGCACTGTCCTTGCGATCAAGATCTGCAAGATTAACCCGTGCTTCACGCAGCAAGCGGGCATAATCGCGTTTCTCCGCCAGCATTTTAAGTGCATCATCGCTGGTAAATGAACGTCCGGCTGCATGATCAAAATACAGCATACCACCAGCTTCAATGCGGCCACGACGAATGATGGTTTCTGACGGGAAATCAATTTGTCCGGCTTCAGACATCACACACAAATAGTCAGCAGTTTCGACCGAGCGCATTGGACGTAAACCAAGCCTGTCCAGGCGAGCTCCAACAACAGTGCCATCACCGAAAATCAGCGCTGCCGGGCCATCATTTTTCTCCTCATAGAGTGAAAAATATTCGAGCATAACCCGCACATCTTTGGGAATGTGCTGATCGTTTTCCCACGCAGGTGGCATCATCGCAACAACAGCAGAGATTAAATCAAGATCATCTTCAATCAATCGCCGCCCAAGTGTCTGATCAAGACGCGCAGAATCCGATTGGCCTTTGGGTGCAAAGATCCGGTGATCTTTCATATGAGCAATGGCAGCTTCCGACAGACGGTTTTTCTTGTCGGTATTTAGTTCCCCGTTATGGGCCATCAATCGAAACGGTTGCGCCATATTGGGATGCGGTTCTGTATTGGTAGAAAACCGCGTATGAAAAAACATGGAATGAATTGCGTGATCGGGATCATCAAGATCCTTGAAATAGGGAATGATCTCGTTTGAATTTAATCGGCCTTTATAGACCTGCGTTCTGGCAGACAATGACAAGGGATAGAGGCCGGAATAGATCGGATCTGTATAGGCTTCCGATTCAATTTCAGTCAAAATGTCGTGGATTTTGCAATCAAACTGCCGCGCATCCAGCCCGTCAGGCTTTGCGAAGACAAACTGTCGAATAGTGCGCTGGGCAGCCACCGCTGCCTTGCGTAATACACTGTCATCTACCGGCACATCCCGTTCG
>JAESRR010000212.1 GCA_016764535.1 Cohaesibacteraceae bacterium
CAGCATAGCTCCGCTTGACGTAACCTGATCTATCCAGTGTCCGTGTTTGGTTGCCGATAATACTCCAATTGGAATACCGAACAACACAATCCAGACCATGGTCATGATCGCGAGCAGGATACTGGTTTCCGCACCATCGCCAATAACCGACAATACAGGCTCCTGGAAAAAAATAGATTGGCCAAGATCTCCATGCAATACATTCCAGAGCCAGAGGCCGTATTGAATATAGACTGGTCTGTCCAGGCCCATTTCACGCGTGAGTTCTGCTACATCCTGCGGCGTGGCGGCATCGCCCAGCAAAATTGCTGCAGGGTCTCCAGGTATGAGATGGATGAAAAAGAAAACCACAAGCGAAGCAGCCAATAGCGTTGGGATCAATCCCAGCAACCGCTTTATCGTATAGGCAAGCATAGACATATCTCCTGGCATCATTACAGCCAAGTTCATAAAAAACCTCGCCCGCGATGTGCGGGCGAGGTCAGTTGCTCGGGAACGTTACTTGCTAACATTCCAGAAGTGCGGCCAGATCAATGTAGACTCTGACAGGCCCTTCAGCTTGGGAGATGCGATATTATATGTGTAGACATCCCCTGTTTTCATAACAGGCACCTGCTCGTAGATTTGTGCCTGAATTTCTGACCAAATCGCTTTGCGTTCCGCAGGATCTGACGACGCCGTAAATTTGGCTTTCAGAGCCGCTTTTTCGTCAGTGGTCCACCATCCTGGATAATTATCATTCATCACAGAAATCAATATTGGGTCGGGAACAAAACCATGATGCGTAAAGAACAGATCCCATTGATCAGGCTGAGAACGTTTTTTGATCAGCGTTGCCCAGTCATAGACCTGCAAATCGATATTAAAACCTGCCTGTGCCAATTGTTTGGTAAATACAACGGCCTGATCATAATGGAATGCGTAATTGGTTGAGACCATGAATTTTATGGGCTCACCCTTATATCCGGCATCTGTTGCCATTTGTTTGGCAGCAGAAGCGTCTCCGCGACTGAAATTATCTGCACCTGCATCTGAATACCAGACATTTCCTTCCGGCAGGAACGAGCCATTTGCACGCCAAAGTTTTTCTGGACCAATTGAAACCTGCAATGCAGGTACTTTGTTCAAGGCCGTCTGCATGGCGCGGCGAAGAGCAAAATTGGTTTTAAGCGGGCCTTCTTTTGAATTCATAAAAACCAGACCAAAGATCGGTCCACCATTCAATATCGTATTGACAGATGGATCAGCATCCAGACCTTCAAACAGGTCACCCGGGATGCTTTCCGCATAATCAAAATCACCGGCTTTCAATCCGCTTATGCGTGTCCCGGCATCCGGCACAGGAATGAAGCGGATCGCGTCAAAATGCGCTTTTCTTTCACCGGCATAGCCGTCAGCCTTACCGGGAGCTGATAAATAGCCGTCATATTTTACAAGTTCGACGTGACGATTGGCTTTCCATTCCGAGAACTTAAACGGTCCGGTACCAATATAATTTTTGGGTGCGATTGGTTTTTTGCCAGCACCTGCTGCAACAGATGCCGGATAGATTGCTGGCCCGCCATTGATAAATGCAAGAAGGTTTTTCCATGGTCCAAACGGAGCGTTTAGTTTAATTGTGATTTCAAAATCACTTGAAGCTACGATGCTCTCAACGTTTTTGAACAACAATCCTCCGCGCGAACCATGCTCACCCCAACGCTGCATCGAAGCCAGAACATCCGCAGATGTTAGTTTCTGTCCGTTGTGAAATGTCACACCTTCACGGATTGAAATAACGATGGTTTTGCCATCGTCTGAAACTTTGTCGCCCGATGCGAGGAGACCAACCGGTGCATTCGCACCGTTAAATGTATAAAGGCCTTCAAACACGTGATGGGCAATGGTTGTCGCCAGATCCGAAGTAACTACGTGCTGGTCCAGACTTGGCGGCTCACCAACCGTTGCATAGCGCAATGTATCCGCATGAACCGTGGATGCCATTAGCAAGCACGTGCTTAACCCAAGAATGGCATTTCGCAGGGCAGTAATCTTCATAAGCCTATCCTCCCAGAATTGAATAATTTCCGTAATGAAGTAAAAAAATTACATTAATTCGATTAAGTGTCAAGATATAGAGATAATTCGAAGGGTTTTGGTGCCAATATAAGAAAAATATTTACATAAATTCGCAATATGCCAGATTGGTTGGACCAAAATTATCGGACATATGTGAAAATATTGGGAAACCTGTTTCATTGAGAGAGGAAAAACCGCTTGAACACAAAACAACAGGCGCTGTAGCTTCTTCCGAAGTCCTGCTTTCATTTCATAAACTGGATTATATGGCCCCGATGATCATCGACATCATTTCTCAATTGCGAAAACTGGATGGAAGTTTTGCGCGCGGCGAACAACGTGTCGCTGATTTCGTGCTCGGCAATCTGGAACGTATTGCACATATGAGGCTGCAGGAAATAGCTGTGGAAGCCAATGTGTCGGTCGCCACTGTAAACCGCTTTTGCCAAACCGTAGGATGTAATGGTTTCAAGGATTTCAAAATCACAATTGCTCAAAGTGTAGCAGTATCTCTCCAGTACCTTGGGGGGCSGGGCAACGATGAGACACATTGCGATRCTCTCGTAACCAGGGTTTTTTCCGCGCTTGTCGACACTCTCAACACAGCAAGAAACCAGCTTCAGGACGAAAGCCTCGAACGGGCAATTGATATGCTGGCTACTGCAAACAGAATAATATTCATGGGAGTTGGCGGGGGGTCCGCCAATGTGGCTCAGGAGGGTGCAAACCGGTTTTTTCGACTGGGTATTCCGGCAGAGGCACATTCTGACGGATATTTTCAAAGGATGTTGGCATCGACCCTGCTCAAGGGAGATGTGTTGTTTGCAATCTCTTCCAGTGGATCCCCAATCGAATTGTTGGACAGCGTGGTGGTCGCCCAACAATATGGTGCAGGTACCATCAGCCTGACCCATCCAAAATCCGCTTTGGCATCTGCCTCTGACGTTGCTATCGGGCTGGATCTTCCCGAAGATGAGGACATCTTTAAACCCACTGCATCGAGACTGGTGTTTATGGCAACTATTGATGTAATCGCCATGGCCGTCGCACAAAGACATCCCGAGCGCGTCAAGGAAAACCTGCGCAGAATTCGAACCACGCTAATATCTCTATCCGGCGACACAAGCCCCCGACCAATTGGGGATTAGGAATCTTCAGCAATTCGATTTCCGGGATTTCATACTGGTAATTTTTCGCCCGGACTGCTTTTTCAGCCTTCGACCTTGCTCAAACAATGCGAATTATCAAATGATTGCATTTTCAGAAACAAAACAATCTCTAAATACCGGCCAGGCAGGATGTGCAAGAATTGATGGAGCCCAACTTGCCTCGTAAGAGATCATTACCGGATTATTGTTCCTGTCAATCAACCCACGGGACATCCGGGGATTTGTAATTTTTGAGGCAGGCAACAATGTATGCCCTATGCCCAATAACGCCCATTTTTCCAAAACGTGATAGCCCAGCGCCCTGCCTGGATACTCTTTGAGCTCCAGATCATTTTCTTCAAAAAGCGACCGGACATTCTGGGCCAAACCACAATCATCATGAACAAGCAGAGTTTGCTGGCGCTCAAGGATATCAAGAGAGCATTGCGTGCTTTCATCAGCAAACGGCATCGCAGAAACAAGCAACAATGGTTCCGCGTAGACTATGGTTTTATGCAGTCCATTGCCTGGCAATGGAGCAGGCCCAACCGCGATATCGATTGTATTACTTTTAAGCGCAGCCTCCATGTCAATGCGATTCAGCTCGGTCAGTACAAAAGCAGTATCAGGCCTTTTGTTTTTGACGCATGTCATCATTCGGTCGACAATATCGCTGCTAACGAGTGGCGATAATCCCATACGCAAAGTATTATCGTCGCGAGACAACCAGGAAGACACGCTTGAATAAAGGGCCAGGCGAGAATCTACAATATTCTGGAAATCTTTCTCAAGATGCTTGCCCATCGCGGTGACTTGTACAAGTCGGGTTGTTCTGGAAAATAGCGGTGCACCGAGTTCCTCTTCCAACTGGTTCACCGCATTGGACAATGCGGGCTGGGTAACGCAGCACAGTTCCGCCGCTTTGGTGAATGACCCGGTTTTCATCACGGCCAGAACAAAACGTACCTGCTGAAAATTCATCATTCATCCTTCGCGCATCCGATTTGACTAACATACTGATTTGCAGGGAACGAACTTATTCAAAATATCTATCAATGTAATTGAATTTCGAATTTCACATTTCTGCGTTTTGAAACCAGTTTCCAGTTTCAACAAAAGGAAACGACAAAATGAAACTGAAAAACATCATTCTCGCCTCAATATTCCTTGCCATCCCGACGCAGGTTCAGGCAGATCCCGGAGCATTTTTGGAGATCACGCTAAAAATTGCAGGCGAGAACCGTCAAGCTGCGGTCTCGATTTATAGCAAATTCAAGCGGCCTTTTCTTGACACTGTAACTGGCGCTGAATCAAAGATGCTGCTGGTGAGGCCACTTGATGTCCAGGTGCTACATGGATTTGCAACCAAAGCAGATGCACAGGCTTATCTTGAAAGTAAACTTTTTAATGATGATGTCGTCGTAGCACTAAAACCACATCTTGAAGCCAAACCCGAAATTCGAATTTATTCTGCTCCCCTCAACGACTAGCAATTTATCGTAATTCCCGGGATATCAACTACCCAACGATTCAATTATCGGGTCACCCTTGTTTACCAATATCTGGTGGCTCGATCATATCTGGATTTAATGCCAGATAAATTTTCATCGTACTGAACTCGGGAGATCACTATGGCGTCGACACAAAATTCCTAAAAGCCCATGCAATTTGAAATCAAGGAAATAACTGATCAACTCATTGGCAGAAAATTTGCTAAAAAACGGGTTGGTATCCTTCACCACCAAATAGATTTTTAAAAATCAAACGAATAACAAAAATCCGACTGGAATATATAAAAACACCTAGTGGCAACTCGACTGACCCGCATCGCGCGAACTGGTTTGCGCCAAACTAATGACATAGAGAAGAAACCTGTCGTCAAGCAAAGCAGCTCTTTTTTTGACTTCAGTTAGCAATTCCTGAATTTCTACATAAGTTTGCTGATTAGCTTGCACAATACTATCTCCACCTAACTATCTACTGATCAAAAATTCAATATTCCGTAACAAAAACGGGGCACGTTAAAAATAATTGTGTCCAGACTAGCCTGGTTTATGCAGCCTGACCTTGGGTAATTCGTGAATAAATCGTGATTAATTTGATCGATGAAAGTAAAAATGCGAATAAATTCCCGCACTTAGGGATTTGATGAAGTAGATCTATCGTAAAGGGAAGATCATAATTCTCGTTTGATAAGTGTCATGATTTTTGAAGAACGCTGCAGACCAGCGCTTGGATAAGACCGCTCGCCAAGATCTGAAATTGAAAAATTCGGCTCAATYTTTTGAAGCTTTTTAATCATCGAACGCGATAAATCCGGTCGACCCTGATAAAGATAAAGCGCCGACAGATATCGAAGCGGGGGAGCAAAAGACGGAGCCATTGCATGGCTTGCCTCTCCACACCAGATTGCCTTTTCATATTCACCTGCCATCGAACCCGCAATACAACTGAGACCATCCAGCTGGAAAAGATAGGGCACTGGTCCCGCRATTGCCCGTGCAAACMGGGTATGTTTRAACCCSGCTGCGGTTTTACCCAAATGACATTTYGCAATTCCCAGGCAMGCCCAGCCGATTGCATTTGCRCGGTTAATTTGAACACTRCGTTCAGCCAGCTCRTGCGCWGCAACAAATGCGCGTTTCATCATAGACATTACATGGGCGCAYAAAGCAGCTACATAGGAATTATAAGGATCTCTTTCCAGCGCCCKATACATRAAYGAAAGGGCYTCCTCATCCAGCGTTYYACGGCATTTGTAGTGTTTTTCGGCAAGAAGRAAWGTTCTGAGATAYGCGCGCCATGCCAAAGCAATACCCAATGGTTCGATTTCGTARGCTTTGGCAAATAATTGATCCGCAATGTCAAAATTTTTGATCCCCAGACGAAATAGATACTCAATACCCGATTGGCATAACGACGACGCCAAAACGTAGTTTTCTCCGAAACGGTTGATCTTCTCAAATTCCCTGATGGCGACCTGGGCAAGCTGGTTAATGCACAGCTGAATTTTCTGATCTTCAGAATCCATGCAGCCCAAATTGGCATTTGTCATCGTTTCTGACCAGATGAAGCTCCCGTCAAAGGCATTACTCAATACAAAACGCAAATATGAAGTCTTTCCTGCTGTTGCAAACACAGGGTTAAGAACAAACGTCTTTTTATGGATAGCATGATCTTCATGGACGGAAGCGACATCGCACCGACGATCGATAACGTCTACCTGTCCGAGTTCGAAAACGATTTTCGCCACAGTGTCGGCCACAACACCTGCCATTCCATCGTCAGGGCGTGAAGAGAAATTTTCAGTTCGCACTAACAACAATTGATTGCGGTCCACAATCTCCCGCCTGGTTTTCAGAACAGGGGATTGAATGACCTCCTTAAACTCTATGGAATCTGCGGTTATTAAATTTTGCACCACGACCTGTCTTTGTTCTTCCAGCCAGGCAGTAAACAGGGCATCGCGGATAACAAGCCCTTCAAGAAGAACTTCGCCAATCATGTTTGAGGATCTTGCCGAATTGGCAGGGTCATTCAAGTCAGTGCGGAATTTCGTTTTGTCCAACCGAAGTGTTTGATTATCTGCCTGCAACAAATTTCGGTATTCGCCGAGTACTTTGCGAATTTCAGAGAGACATCGGCGCAAACTGGCCGATCCCTGTTGCAATTCCCGATCGCTCCACAAGTGGTCCTGTATCCAGCGCCTTGTACGAAGATTGCCAGGAGAAAGCACGAGAATTGCAAGGATTGCGCATGCCTTGCGGCCACGCGGAGACATATCTGTTTTGTTTGGTCCGGTTACCCTGAATGTACCAAGAACATTGATCGTGATAATTGTATCAGTTGAAGTCACAATCCCCTCCGATGCAAAAAACAACCAGCGGTATTTAGACTAACTGCACAATATCCGGATTACCACACCTGTTTACTCTATTTGGCATCGCCAGAATATTGATGAGACTGAAAATGTCGTGTCGACAAACCGGGCAGCAAACGAAGCGTATCCTATCGAAAATTATGTTGTTCCGCGACGCCCGAAAGACGCATATCCGGTTAAACCACCCGCATAGTCATCCTCAATTTATCCCGAGACGACGGTCCTTTTTTGTAAGAGGGCCGTATTTCATGTCTTTGAGATAGGTGGCATACAGGCCAGGCTCAAATATTGAATTTTCCTTGAGGTTCTCACGGGCAGATATATCGGATGCAAAAACCTGTGCCGCATCAAATACCCGTTTTGACATAAAAGCCAATCCTTCCGGAAATTGGCCAAGCTGCCCAACAGGAGATTTTCTTGCAAGATGGAAGCCCCACACACCAAATGCCGGAATGGTTGTGTGGTAGCTCGTGATTACGGGGAATATCCGCCTCATGGTTTGGGCAATGGACCAATATGTATCCCGTGCAAAAAATGGTGACGAACTTTGCGATACCATGATCGCATCCGGTCGCATTTTTTGAGACAACATTTGATAAAACTCGATCGAATAAAGCTTCGAAATTGCTTCATTATGGGGATCAGGGAAATCAATTATGATCCGATCATAGAGACGTTTTGTTTTTCTTATGAATACAAACGCGTCTTCATTCGTCACATGCATAATCGGGGAATGCATACTATTCTTGTTCAGCGCGACCAAAGGCGCAAATGTTTGTCCCAATTTTGTCATTTCCGGATCCAGATCAACCAAATCTATTCGTTTCACATCCGGGTACTTCAGAACTTCACGAGCAGCCAGGCCATCCCCGCCACCGAGAATGAGTACATTCTCCCGTTTTCCTGACCAGGACATCACCGGGTGGACCAGTGATTCATGATACCGATGTTCGTCCATTTCGGAAAACTGTAGATGGCCGTCGATAAATAATCTCAGATCCGGTCGCTGCCAATAATTGGTAACGACCAACGACTGGTATTGTGTCTGTTTCTGCCAGACGATTTGATCAAAATACAAATGTTGCTGGGCAAACGCAGTGATCCGGGTGGCGGAAACTGTCAAAGCAACAAGCGCAACCAACACCCCGATCGCGACATACAACACAGCTCTGGGATGGCGAAGATGTTCTCTCAACCAAATAACATTAACAATTGCGACGGATATATTGATCAGGCCAATAGCGAACGAAGACGAAATCAAACCAAGTGAGGGAAGCAGGAACAAGGGAAATGCGACGGATCCTATCAAAGCTCCGAGATAATCAAGCGATAAAACATCTGCTATCGAGTTTCGTGTATCAGTTCGTTCGGCCAGTACGCGGGTAAGCAAAGGAATTTCAAGGCCGACAAGCAAGCCAATGGCAAATATAAATGAAAACATCACCAGGGTGTACATCCATGGCGCAAATGGAAATGTCATAAACAGGCTGATACTGCAAAGCCCGCCGACAATTGCCAATATCAGCTCAATATAAACAAATGACTGAATCAGGTCTTTACCGATATAGCGGGAAACCCATGAGCCCACGCCCATGGCACACATGAAAAAACCAATTGTTATCGAGAACTGATAGACTGAATTTCCCAGTAAATAACTGGAAACCGTACCGATAATCAGTTCATAAACAATGCCACACAGAGCCACCAATAAAATGGAAACAAGTAATATAGTTACCTGGCTGGCTGGCAAATCTTTATAAGTCGAAGCATTTGACATCATAAAAAAATCCCGAAACCTGCGTTTCGGGATTCCTCTGTTTTGTAATGGAAATACAGGTTCTATTTACCGCCAGACAATCCGCCTGAACGAACACGCGAACGTGCACTTGACGAAGATTTATACGCGCTGCGTGGAGTTGATGTACGGTTATTAAATGAACCAGGTTTTACACCGGCAGAACGTTGTCTTGTGAGCATATTGCCAATGAGCATTCCAGCCAGAAATCCCGTTCCAGAGAAACCTGTATGGGTTGCGTTGCCACTTCCATCTGATGCAATCAAACGCTCGTTTTGACTGTCGATTTCAACCGTAAACAATTTGGTATCACCTTCATCAAGGATCAAATTATCGTTTACATCTGCATATCCGAGGAATGAAGCGTCAGCCAGAATATCAACAGCGACCGGCGCATCGCTAATCCGGGGCTCGGCATTCATAACATCATTCATGTATACAGCCAGTTCCGACATATGTTGATCGGTAACTTCTGTAATTTTTTGATCGCCCAAATAATCCTGATATTGTTCGATTGCTACTTTGGTGCGATCAAGAACAACACCCAAATCAGCAGAAGCTGGACCACTGGATCCATTCAGATAAGTGAATCCGATGACAGCAACAACACCTAAAAAAAGCAGTCCCTTAATATTACCCACAATCAATTTCCTGAAAATTGTTAATGCAACGATGAAGAATTGAATATCATTACTATGCAAAGAACCTTGCTATTGCAAGTTTAAGCTCCACCAAACATCGGCCAATTCGATATTATGGTAATCCCGCAATTCGCCGCAGCGCTCAAAGCCACAATCTTTCAATTGTTCCCCAGCCAGGATGGATAAATCCGAAGGCAAACTGGCAAAGACGATGCGAGCGCCCTCCTCACGGGCTTTTTTCAAACATTCATCCAGCCCGGTAACTCCTTCATCTGAAATTTCCCAACCCAATGCGTATCCACCAGTGGATTCGGGGGCCTTCAAAATCTCGCTAAAATGCACACCCGTTGCTGTCGAATTGTCTTCAGAAGTCGGTAAATCAGAATTGGGATTTACCATCCCATAGACAATTTTGGTTTCATCTACATCGTGATAATGCGGAATACGCATCTCGACTTCAGCGCCAAACGATTCATACAATTTGTGTGCTGCAGCATAAATTTCTTCGCCGTCTTCAGTGTAGTCACTTGTTGCGATAAAAATTTTGCGCACGCCCGACCCACTCAGAATTCCCAACATTTCATCAACCATGAAACGCCCCTTCCCGGTTCCGTGAAAATCCTCATGTAAATAAGTCCAGGATAGCCAGGCAACATCCCCGTTTACATCTGCAGGCAGCGCTCCCGTCAATCCAAGCACTTTGCCGTTTTCTTCCAGAACATACATCCCGGAACCTTCACGTTCTCTCAGAGATTCTTCTGCTTCTGCGGCATCGTCTTCATCCGTTTGGGCTATGATTTCAATTGCCTGACGAAAATGACGCGATTCCATCTTTTTAAGAACCGGTCCCTTTTTTCCAAACAAATTTCCAAACATGAGCTAACTCCGCCAATCATTGATTATGGATGTATTGCTCGATAGGACAATTATTAGAAAAATGAAATAGATAATCTATTGAAAGTTTCCTTCCAAAACATCATCGCCTGTTATTGGGTGCGGCTGTTGGGGTTTTCCAAAATCTCTGCCATGGCCTTTAGAAACATGCCCACTTCTTCTTCAGTGTTGTAATGACACATAGAAACCCTGACACAGCTTTGAAGGCCCAAAGGATCAAGAATGTTAGAAGAATAATGATCTGCCTTGCGGATGTGAACCCGAATACCCCGGTCTTTCAACCCGGTAACGATCTCGCCGGAATCTCGATGTTCAACAGCAAATGACACCAGTCCTTCGCGATGGGAATTTTTAACGCCGCCAATTATCAATACATCCGGTAAAAACGCGAGACCCTTATGACCATTAACGCCGGAAAGCATCGCATGGGTGAGATTGGCTTCGTGTGCTGTTATGGCTTTACCGGCAGCTTCAATTTTGGATCGAGGCGATGTTGCATTTGACACACGCCCGCCAAGCCATTCAAAATACCCCACCACATCGGAAAAAGTGGCATACGCTCCTGTGTCCCTGGTCCCGAGTTCCCAGGGTTCATTGGGAGCATTCAATAATGTGTCATGAGGCATGGAACCCAATCGATCGGATATCCACGCCATCCCATATCCGTGCCGCGAAAATACTTTATAGGGTGAGATAACATAACCATCGATATCGTAGGATGATATGTCCAGCCCCCCATGAGCCGCGTGCTGAATGCCATCAACGATAA
>JAESRR010000156.1 GCA_016764535.1 Cohaesibacteraceae bacterium
ACCTTCGGCGCAATAAAAAGCATGGCCGGGCGTTGTCATCAGCCCATGAAAATCGAGAATATATTTGGCCCGGTTCTGCATCGTGCGCTTAACGCGTCCAGGGGCTGGATTGCCGTCCTTGTCATAAGAGGTAACTACATCATCGGCATTTATTTGTTCTATCGGTTTTTCCGAGCCATCCCACATCGAAATCATTGTACCAGCGAGAAAGCAGCTTGGAGGTTTAACACTGTTATTGAATATTGTTTCTCTAACAATCTCCGCCAACCTCTTTTTATTCCTGCCGAAAAGATCACTCATAAATTTATTATGTGCGGCTAACTCTTGAATAAATTCTGTTGCTGAAAATAAATTTAGATCGTTATATTCAATACTACCTCTTTTAAGGTTAGTATATAATTCTCTTATTTGAGCTGCTGCTGTTCCAAAGTCACCATATTCAGATGCCATATAAAGCCCCGCCACAGCATGAACTATTTGTATAGATCCGTCTTGATATTGTGTTTTGAAACCAACAGAACCCTCTAAATGTGGCTGATTGGTAAATGGTGCATGGTATTTCCCAAAACCATTTCGGTATACATTCTCTCCAATAACTACCAATTTTACATCACGTATGGTTTTTTCGTAATTTCCTCTGTTCAATGATTCAGCTAAGTCAATTATGTTATATAGAGCTTGACCATGAGACACGTTACCAAGTGCAATTTCTGCGTATTGGTGAGTGACATAGTTCTGTATCGTTGTCAGTCGGTGGTGGTTAATGTTAGTCACTTTATTGATATCCAGAAATTAGATCCGCAGGAATTTTATGGGGTTATCTCAATATGAAAATAGCTATTACTATAGTAGCATTTCTCGTTTCAGGTGTAATATTATTTATGATGACTGAAAGAAAATTCTACGGGGTAGAAATTGCATATATGGCTGAATATTGTCGCGCAGAAGTAATACTCAATTATGAGAAACTCGGCATTGCCCCGGATAATATAAGTTGTAAAATTATACATCACGATATTTTGGTAAAAATGAAAATATCTAATAATTCTGATTATCAGATGAGTTGTTCCAAGCAAGACAGCCTTTTTAAACACCAACCTTTAGAAAATTGTTCATTTTTCAAACAATGATTTTAATTACAATATTCTTTTCCATGAAAGCTAAATACTAAACCTCCATCCAATGGCGTCAGCTAAGCGACCGTGGGGCGCTTGTTTTTATAAGCCTGATCATTCTTCAAACAACTAAATTCAAAGCATTATTCCAGATTTTGAAATATTTTTCAGACTTACCAATAATGTTAAATCCACTTAATGCCAAAGCCTGATGAACGAGCCTTTGCGGCCATTTGGTAGTGTGGTTTAATAACAGAATGACACGGCACAAAATAGATACCGAGCGATTACAGCTAAGACGCTGGAAGCACAAACACCATGCTCCCTTTGCAGCAATGTGTCTTGACCCAGAGGTCATGCAATACATTGGGAACGGATCAACTCGAACCGCCGAACAAGCGTCACGCGCCATTGCATCGTTTGAAACTGAATGGGTTGAAAAGGGCCACGGATTGTTTGCCGTTGAAGAAAAACAGACAGGTAATTTAATTGGCTTTACGGGCTTGTCTTTGCCCGATTTTTTACCAGAGGTGCTACCCTCTGTCGAAATTGGTTGGCGGTTTTCAAAGCCAAGTTGGGGTAAAGGTTACGCAAGCGAGGCCGCTATTGCTGCTCTATCATTTGGTATTAATGAATTGGGCATTACGGACATTGTAAGCATTTACCAAATTGGGAATGGGGCATCGGCCCGCATCATGCAAAAACTCGGCATGGTCTTCGACCGAAAGACCATTGATCCAACCTGCGGACGTGAGATTGAGGTCTACCGCTTGCCTCAGCATTGTGAATAGGCTCGGTGCAAAAAGTTTAACGCAATTACCAATAGTGATGGGGTGGATGCCCCTCCCGCTGGCATCGCAATGTGCCATGTTGGTTTTGGAAGAAACCACGATAGAGGAGGAAACATCCATGGGGAACGTTAACATTATAGGAATTGATTTAGCAAAACGAGTTTTTCAATTGCATGGTGCAGGTGCTGAGGGGACAGTATTGTTTCGCAAGAAACTGTCACGGTCTCAATTTCTCAAGTTTTTGTCTAAGCAACCAAACTGTATTGTTGCGATGGAAGCCTGTTCCACATCCCATTACTGGGGTAGAGAAATTGTAAAACTTGGCCATGAAGTGCGCCTTATCCCGCCAATTTATGTGAAACCTTTCGTCAAGCGACAGAAGAATGACACAACAGATGCAGAAGCCATTGCTGAAGCAGCAGTACGGCCAACCATGCGTTTTGTAGCTGTAAAGACAGCAGACCAACAGTCTCACGCCATGGTCTTTCGTACGCGCGAACTTCTTGTTGGTCAGCGAACGCAGCTAATCAATGCTTTGCGAGGTCATCTGGCTGAACACGGTATTGTAGCTGCTGTTGGTATTGTTCATTTTGGCAAGCTTGTTAATGCAATTGAAGACGAAGAACTTCCAGAAATAGTGCGAACAATGAGCCGGATGTTTGTTGATCAAATCTCCATTTGTTCACAGAAGATATCCATGCTGAATAAAACGATCCGCACCTATGCGGCTGCCGATCAAGGGGCTGCTCTATTGCAGACAATGCCTGGAGTTGGGCCAATCAGTGCAATGGCGATCAAGGCTTTTGCACCTTCAATGGAAGAGTTTAAAAGTGGTCGAGACTTTGCGGCGTGGCTTGGATTGGTACCACGGCAACACTCAAGTGGTGGCAAGGAACGGTTGGGACGGGCTTCAAAAATGGGGCAGCGAGATATCCGCAGATTACTTATTACCGGTGCCATGTCTGTTGTTCAATGGGCGGGCCGCAAAGGAACCACTGCAGGCTCGTGGCTTGATCGTATGATGGCTCGTAAACCGCTTATGCTGGTTGCGATAGCACTGGCCAACAAAATGGCTCGGATGATCTGGGCCATGTTAACGAGAAATGAGATTTACCGAGATCCAGTGATGATTGCTACGTAAAATACACACGATCTGCTGGAAGTTGGTAGAATGTGAGTAGGTGAAAGGACTGTAAGGAACACGATCAACGAGATGGATTGGGAAAACCAGAATTTAACACGGGATTTAAAAATCCGTAATAGTGATTTGGACCCAACCCGCGTATCTCCATACCGGCTAGCAGCAATTAAAAAGCTGCAATTAAAAGGCCTGACACATGACTGCACCTGATCGCATGTTCAAAACAGACCAAAAACAGCTTGCATCAAACGGGGCATCCACACATGTTAAATCCACTCAAAGCGTTTGGATGGTATTTTTTGAGCTTCAAGCTTCTCTTGATGAGGCGTCACAGAAGGTTGAAAATAAAGATGCCTCTGGCTTGCCTTTACTTGGTCAAGGTTGAGAGGTTTCGGGTGTACAGTTTCCTATTCCCCGTTTTCCTTTACGCCTCCTTTCTAATAAAAAAAGAGTGTCTCCGCTGTTTAGTAAGTTCTGGTCGTGGATAGAATTACTATCATATTTCCCGTCGACGATGTAGAGGATGCAGTTTTTTGCTACGCCCTGAGGGGCGGCCAAGGCGATAGCACTAATTTTTTCGTTTCTCAAAAACTCTGCAGTGTCTATTGCGCCGACAATATCCTGTCCATAGTAAAGCACGGCTTCGTATTGATCTTTGATTTTCATCATTTCGGCAGGTGTGACAACCATACCATCAGTATATTTTGGTTGTTCCGCGAAAGCCTGAAAACCACCAAGTATAGTTACAATAGCAATGATCAAGATTGAAAAACGCATAAACTCAAAATTCCAGATAGTAGTGATTTCACGGAAGATACAGGAGATTTGAGAAGAACACTACTTTGACAGGGTTGTTAGCATTACAGAATTACCAATAATGTTAAATGCACCCGGCTGGCAGACTACTTTGCAGTCTCGCTAATAGTGTTAAATGTACTATTCGTTTGGGTTGTTTTTCCAGTCCTCACGCCCATGCCGAACACGGATAATAAATACGTTATCYTCCTCATCGAGTGAATAAACAATCATRTGTGATCCGTGAGGATAGATTCGAACTGGTGGTGTAATCTCTTTACGTTCTCTCGCTAGTTTTGGGCTATCAGACAAAAGCTGAAATACGCGCTCTAATTCCGCGTGATATTTTTCGGCCTGTRCTACGCCAAAATCACGAACACCCTCAACATATGCATTGATAATATCTTCATCGGCWTTCCGACYAAGCYTATAACCCATTATTCAGATAAACTAACACCAGCTTTCAAACGGGCGGCCTCCAGGATTTCATCCATAGAACGGCKGCTTATCCCACTTTCAATACCTTCGKTAACAAGACGCTGCAATTCMGCAGTTTTATYATGTCGATCTTGATCACGTCGAATTAAATCACGGACATAATCGCTRGCRTTACCATAGCGACCCGYCTCCGCTTGCGCGTTGACCCATTCTTTCATCGGATCGGGCARGGATACATTCATTGTAGCCATCGAGACACCTCCTTTATTCAAGTGCCAGTATGACAGGAATTGACAAAGATTGTCAATTTTCTATTGGTGACAGAATTACCAATAATGTAAAATTCAGGTCAGAAATCTGTTTGATTTTGTGAATTTAGTCGCAACTATTTATCACACYTKGKYATMMWKKWTKYGYGKRTTTYKYWRCCKKYATGAATATYRTYCASRYKYGMYCCGTAWTSAGWAYYCTCYAGATCATCTCTATCAAAATCGATGGCTTGCCCTTTGATAGTAGTCCTWCCGCAAAGCGGTGGCATGTTTTTATCGACTGTAACGGTAATGTTGTATCCATGCCCGTTTAATTCATAAGTGAGCGTCCGCTGAACCCCACCTGACTCATCGAAAACAATCGCGTTAGGTGAGGGTCAGCAGACACTCACGAATTACCTGGCGTTCAGTATTTTTTTTATACGTTCCGCGAGCTCTCCGGGGGCCGCATAGTGAGGAAGAGTTTCAAGCACTTTAACTTCATCAAAAAGATCAGAAAATTCCTTTATTTCGGCTCCTGCTACCATKCCATTAAGCAAGTGTAGTTGGGCAAAAATTGGTTGTTTCGGATCCAGATACCCGTTTTGCACCGCAATCGGCGCTTGTTTTGCACATCGGCATGGCAATGAACTGTCGTAAAGCCCACAACGCACACTGAGAAATTTCTGTAGTTTAGCGCGCGCCCGGCTCAGTCGTTTTCGGAATGTGGAAGGTGTAACTTCCAGAATAGATGACGCCTCGTCCGCCTTGTATTCAAGTATCGCACCCAACAGAAAAGCAATACGTTCATCACGCGATAAGCAAAGTAACATCCCATGGGTACACGACAGACGAACTTCGTTACTCACCAAATCATCCAGTGSGTCGTCTTGTTGGGAAAATTGTGCAATTCCACCATCAATCGACGCACCAAAACTTTCAAAATTGTGATTTTTTTCCGCAATGCTGCGGTTCCGAACATTGATAAGATGATTGACCGCTATCCGATAAACCCAAGTTGAATAGGCTGATTCACCTCGAAACCTGGCCAAATTCGTTATGACTCGCAGTAATATCTCTTGCGTCGCATCCTCGGAATCCTGAGGCACACCGAGCATACGAATTGCTATTCCGTAAACCTGATGCTGTGTCTTCTCAATCAGGTTCGTCAATGCGGCTTCATCTCCGTTGGTCGCATCCTGAACCAGCYTAAWTGCAGTGGYTTCATCCATTGTGCCGCTCCAGCAGCAATGTTCTGGCCGCAAAACCAACCACAAAGACAAGCAATRCCGCTGCGACCCCAGGTCCGTATTTGCCAAATCCCTGATCTATTGGAGATGCAAAGACACCCAGGATTCCAAATGCCAAATGAATTCCTCCCCCTATCAATGCGCCGTATACCGGTGCTTTGTGTTTACCGTTGAATATCCATGGAAGAAACAGCAAAACCCCAAGCGTTGCTGCCAGGATCAAGCTTTCATTAAATAATGGGCGTTTAACAGATTGTAGTGCAAACTCTGCCAAATTCCATACCACCARGCTTAACATYGCAACMGTGAGATATAGTCTTGGATTTTTTGAAAATGAATTGARCATTGTTTATTACCTCCYTCAACAGTAGTGAAAAKTTAWCTCTACATTGTTAGACCACGCCCGGCTCAAAGTGTGACAGGGTTTCGATTATTAATARCTGCCAATTGANATGGGMGCTATGGCCCGCCMTGGAGCGTGTCGCATTTAATCGACCTCATATCCTGCTGCTTTGACAGAAAATACGAAAATCGAGRATTGGCCATAAGCTGGCTGACACAATATGTGGTAGGTCTTTGAGTCCGATCAACYTCTGATAACCGACRTCATTTYAAACYGCYCRCTACGGTRAWTAAGTGCYAAAAGCRGTCGTTRGTTGATGTTGCAGCGAAYGYMAWWWWNGAGCTCTTTTGAGACTTTYGATTTTCAGCCCGGACTGTCGCTCTCTGGTCTTGCCCCGATTTCGTGGACACCKAAACTTAAGCGCTATGAGCGCCTGGAGGTTTTACAATGCCGTTCCAGYCGGAGATACAGCCACCGGCTCCCTCAACAACCGGAATCATCGCCAAATAATYGTATGGCTGTCGACCAGCGGTTATGATYATGTCCACGAAACCCGATGCGAGCCGCGCGTGGGGATACCAATCACTGCTTTASCGGCGGRCGCGTGCCAGWCGGCTTGCGRCGGAAGATTATTGATCCAAAAGCCGCATTNAAAAGCGGATGAGCACCGGGGTAGCAGATAGACGCAGGCGGAGYTTTTCAAAATTGATAYAMGTCTTGCAYAAAMRNTTGCTWGATTTCGTGGTGKTTTCTATTCAAATCRGACTCAAAATAAATATTGCAAAGGTGGAYGATGACCAAAGAACTTATTGAAACGCGGTTGCGAATATTGAGCTGGAATATTTGGTGGCGGTATGGGCCGTTTGAGCGTCGTCAACCAGCGATCATCGACACGTTAAAGAATATTGATGCCGATGTAATTGCTTTGCAGGAAGTCTGGGGGGACGGGGACAGCAATCTGGCTCAGGTGATCGCTGAAGAATTAGGCTACCATCATGTATTTCGATCGAACGGAAACACGGAAAAATTTGAATTTGGCAACGCCATTCTGTCGCGCTGGGCGATTGAAACATCGGATTTTACGATGTTATTTGGCCATGAAGGCAGCGACGAAAAAAGATTGGCGCTTTTTGCCAAAGTMAACGGTCCGCGTGGYGATATCCCTGTCTTTGCCACGCATCTGAATTGGAAGTTTGAACACAGTCATATTCGCCAACGTCAGGTAGCGGATCTTGCTCGCTTTATACGTAACCATGAATTTTCTGATTTTCCACCTGTGGTACTTGGCGATTTCAATGCAGAACCCCAGTCAGAAGAAATCAGAATGCTTAAAGGCCTGACTASTGTTCCCGTGGAAGGCATGGTGTTTCATGATGCCTGGGAAGTKGCGGGTGATGTAGGCTCACAGGGATTTACCTGGGACAATAYCAACCCATATGTGAAGGCTGAGTACGAACCCGATCGTCGCATTGATTACATTCTGGTTGCCCCACCCAAAAAAGAAAGTGGTGCGGGCCAAATTGTTGAGTGCCGGGTGGTGGGCAATCATCCGGTTGATGACGTGTGGGCCAGCGACCATCATGCTCTATTGGCGGAAGTTCGATATTAGAGCGCAATACGATCTTATTGAATAAAGCTCTAAATTGGCAGCGGTAAAGTTGTTGTCAGTGCAATCCAACCTATCGCCGATAAGCGAGGATTAGATATAAGAAGGCCATGGGACCGTAAAGTTCAGGCTTCTCCGTCAGGATACAGCCCCATCCATGGCAGATCGATAATCCTGCATAGAGTGCCCGATGACAAAACAAGAAGTCCCCCACGATGCAACTCGGGATTTAGGAATAGTCAGTATTTTTTTCAGCCTAAACATCATCATAATCCTTAAAGATGTTGAGCCGGGCCCGGCAATTGGTTATTTGTGTTCACGGGCCAGTTGTCGCGTAATTCTCCATGGTTGTCGTTGCATCCGTGTTGCAGGGGTATGTAACTTGTTGTATTTCAGAAGGTTATGTTGCCTTGGCGAAAAATGATGATTACGATGTTGTGCGTTTTGGGAAACTGGTTCGCGAAAAGCGAGTGGCCCTGGGGTGGAGCCAGGAAGCGCTAGCGAGCACGGCTTTCAACAATCCAGACCGCAAAGGCTATGTCTCACTGATCGAGAACGGACAAATCCCGAATATCGAGCGCGCAACAGTTCAGAATGTTGCCCGAGCGCTGAATATCGACATTGAAGAAATCCCACGCGCATTACGCTGGCCGGAGGCGATTGTGGAAGGCAAAGATACAGAGCCCATGCTCCACACGAGCAAAGATGGTCGAGTTACTTTCCAATCGATATCAGGAAGCCAAGACAGCAATTGGGTTGATAWCAAATCGCGGCGYTATTGAATTGTATGTGTCTGCTTCCGGCTCCTGGACAATGCTGATCACGAGTAGCAATGGCAAAGCCTGTATTCTTGCTGCTGGTAAATACTGGCAGACGACGGTTACAGCGCCTGAAGGTGCGCCGGTTCAGCCTGCATCGCGGCGCGGATTACAAACGGTAAGGGTGCCGGGATCGTAAAATTCTATCGTGTTTTGTTTGGAATATTATGAAACTTATAGAACCCGTGAGTCAGAGCGTAGTAATATGGATACGCTTCTCTCAAAGCTAACTTGTTGGTTGCCTGAGCTCTTACCCAACTGCCTGCTTGTTTGAAGATGACAGCCACAACAAGTGCAGTAATAATAGCAATCCAGATATTCACATGACCAGACCACGAGAGCCATATGGCAAAGGGGACAGCCCCAAGGTACATCATATTCAACATCAGATTGGTTCGGTTGGTTGATGCCGGGTAGGCCATGGCAGTCAGCCCGGTAAACACACGGCGCTCGTTGTTGAAGTTTAAGGATATCAGGTGAGGTTTTTGGGTGTTGAGCACTTTGAAGTTTTCCCAGGTTGGAAGACCTCCAAGGTCTTTCAAAGCGTCAAGATTAGGTGCGTTTGCCGGATTTTTTGTAGCATCGTTGAGGAGTGATTGAATTTCCTCGTTGCTCAGAGTGTTGAACCTGGTGTCCTGATTACTCAAACTCTATTCCTCCCGTTGGGTGATAAATATAACGGAAGTGCAAAGTAGAAAACAACACAAACAGGTGATGTGTAAAGTTCCATTGTCTACTTCATTGCCCGTTGTGAAAACCCGATGTCACTTTTGCCGCATTTGCTGCATTTGAAATTGAACAACTCCACCAGATCCTTGTGCAGTGTTGGATAGTTGAAACCTTCAAATCCTTTTTTGTTGGCGTATTTAATCATCCATCGCACATCAAGATCCTTGTGATGCCGACAATCGCGCGCTCTGCATTGAATGTTCAGCACTTCGCCTGAATCCAGTAAATACCCAAGTGTATTTGCCTTTATGTGGGGGTAATCGATGTTCATGATATGTTCTTATTGGAAAAGGAGCCGGTATTCAATGCTGCACGACTTGATTATTTCTCCACGATGCGATGTTTCCGATCCCGTTCACAGCGGATTGTAGGTTCAGGTTCCGCAATAAATGCCAGCAAAAGTAAAAACCGCACGCAAGACCAAATTCACCAAAAAGCTCTGGAACCAAATACTTGAATATTTGATGGACGGGCTGACACTGCGCCAAATTGCCAATCGGGACGGTATCCCTTCAAAGGCAACAATCATGCGCTGGATTGCCGATGATGGCACCAATGACTGGAATTTCAGGGAAAACGGTCTCAAATCCATTGATCATGATCATATCAATCGCTCAAGGCTGCGGGTCGATGCGCGTAAGTGGATACTGTCTCACAGAAGACCCAAAACATATGGCGCGCCAACACAAATGGTGATCATTGAAACCAAAACAACYGACAAAAGCAAAYTGTCTGCAGAAGATYTGGCAGCAGCTCTKRGTGAAGTYYTGATGCAGGGCAAATCARGGAWGGCCGGCAGTGCCGACTGAATTTGAAAAGCTTGTCGAGATCGTYGATGCGATGAGTGACGGGCGKCGGGCRAGACTTGAAAGCCTGCTTGAAGACAAACTCAATCGACCATGGAAACCACAGCCSGGRCCMCAAACCGACGCRTATTATTCGCAAGCMGATTTGTTGCTGTATGGCGGGCAGGCRGGKGGTGGCAARTCTGAYYTGYTGATYGGCCTTGCRATCAATGAACACGAGGTCAGTGTYATMTTYCGGCAAACACATACCGATGCCAGATCACTGGAAGACAGGCTGGARAAKGTCGTTGAATTTGGCAAACTCAATCACTCCGATCATGTCTGGAAGTATGGWGATCAACGGATAGAATTTGGCTATCTGGAGAAACCCGGAGCCGAAAAGAAACATCAGGGMCGGGCSAAGGACTTTCTKGGTCTKGAYGAAGGCGCGCAAATGCAGGCGCACAAGATCATYTTYCTGATGGGCTGGGTTCGTTCAACCAATCCAGAACAGCGCTGCAGAACAATTATTGCATCCAATCCACCCATGGCAGGTGATGGTGACTTTCTGGTGGAATGGTTCGCACCATGGCTTGATCCAACATACCCGGACCCTGCAGAGCCTGGGGAATTGCGTTGGGCAGTGTTTGTTGGTGACGAGCACGAGATCCGGTCAATCTGGGTGGATGGTCCCGATCCTGTCGAGATTGAAGGACAAAGAAGAGAACCGGAAAGCCGGACGTTTATTCCCTCAACGCTGGATGACAACAGATATCTGCGGGACACCGACTATTCCAAAAAACTGGATAGCCTGCCTGAACCAATGCGCAGCGCGCTTAAGTCCGGCAACTTCATGGCTAGTCGAAAAGATCATCAATGGCAGGTGATACCATCGGACTGGATCAGACTTGCCCAGGAACGCTGGAGGGAAGATGGCGGTCGTCATATCCCGATGTGGTGTCTTGCTGCAGATATCGCACAGGGTGGCAATGACAAGACAACACTTGCACCACTGCATGACCAATGGTTTGGAAATCTGGGCGTTCACAAGGGCATTGAAACAAAGAACGGACCCGATGTTGCAGCTCCGATCCTCGCC
>JAESRR010000060.1 GCA_016764535.1 Cohaesibacteraceae bacterium
GGGCAAGTCACTAAAATCTCCAAGCCAGGAAATTCGCCCGGCATCGGATATCGCTATCGCACCGTTTTCAATTTCGGTTAAACAGTCATCGCCCGTCGTGCGGCAAGGTTGCTCATCAAATGTTACGATATGCCCGCGAACAACGCGGCCTTTGGTCTTCATCGGCATGTGTAATGTCCTTTTCGCCGATAACCGAGTGTATCAGACCGAAAAACAATTGCACGACAAAATCGAGTCAATGAACACTTATTGAGACCAAATGATGCATTGGTGTTCAGTTATTGCTTCCACCAAGAAGAAATTTACCCAACCCGTTTATCACTTCATTTACCTGTTTTTGCTGGTCGGAGTTTCCGGTGCCTGGCAATATTTTGCTTAAATCAATTCCGATTTTGCCGGATTGTTTTTGCAAAAATTTCTCGGCTCGCTTTTGAATTTTCCTACCGGCTTTTGCAGTGGTTCGACCAAACCCTCCCAGACCTTCAAGTTGTTTGAAGGCTGCCGATGGGTTCGTAAGTATACCCTTGATGTCCGGATAAATTTTGGGGCTGTTCCACGAACCCTTGATTATTATCGGTACCGGGAAGCCCTGGAGATCAGCAACTCCTCCCTGACCCTTTAGTGATTTAACAATCTTTGGGTTGATGCGGAATGACAGTCGTTTGTCAGGGAAGTTGACACTTCCATTTCCGGAAATTCTCACAAGTGGCCCAAGGATCAGCAAATCCTTGTTGACCCCGTTTCCGTTTTTAATCAGCAGGCTTCCGGAAAACTCGCTAAAGTCTGTTTTCTCTTCTGTTGCACTTTGCCATCCATTTAAAATATCGGTACCCAGTGAACGTAACATCCGCGGAACATTGACCCCGTACAGGGCCCCATCCTGAAACAAAAATGCGGCCTGGCCACTAAGAGCATTCATGAATTCAAATTCAGAATGCCCCTGTGTGGTCAAATCAATCGCAATATTGCCTTTTCCTGCAACTGCTTTAATAGCCGAGACATCAATAAGAAAAGGTCGAACATCAAGTCCCGCCAGATCAAATCGTGATTTTATGACTGGAACCGCAGCTGTAGCGTTTACGCGAACAAACCCGGATCCTGAACCGCCGTAAAGACTAAATTCATCCAGATTTGCTTCCAGTGTTCCATTCTGGAGATTGACACGCAGCACGCTCCGCCCGACCTTGATTGCATTTATGCCAAGAGCATCTGCCTGCACAGTAATCGCCATATCAAACGCATTCAGGCCCGACATATCAATTCTTTGGCGATCCCATCCTGCAGCCTTCGAAGATTTGCCGGCATTTTTTAAAACCTGTTTATTTGCCCGTGTTGCTGATTTTGCAGTTTGCGTTCCCTCACCAAGAAACGGTGTCAAATCGAGGTTCTTAAATTGTAAATCAGCACGGAGATCCGGCCGGTTACGGAATGCAATACGCCCGTTTCCGCGTCCGTTACTTTCTCCAAATTGTATAAGAGGTGCATCAAAATCAAACGCATGCTGGTCCACAGAAAAAGCTGTATCCAAACGTATTTTGCCATTTGGCATAGATGGGCCAACAGGCTGATTTAACCATGTCAGAATTTCCCTCGTGCTTTTACCGCTTAAATTCAATTGCCCCCTGATCTTGTTTTGGGCGGGGTCAATCTGACCTGTGTAGGTAATATTCAATGGAGCGGAATTCAGTTTTGCTGAAATTGCAAAAGGCTCCTGACGAATTATCGATTGCCCATTCGTTTCCAGTTTTACATCGATTTTTTGTTTTTGCCAGACCACCGAACCATCAAGCACAACCGGAGCCGACAGATCGGAAATTGATATTGAGAGATTTACATCTTTTACAACGCTGGCATCATTTGAATTCAACGCCTGGCCCAGTCCGGGAAAAACTGCCCGCGCATTTTTCAACTTTAAAACACCACGGGCAGAAATGTTTTTTTCCAGCTGTGAACGTGTTTCCCCGGCAGATTCAAATTCAATTGCACCTTCGAGTTTTCCCGACAAATCGATTTTTTGGCCAATCAATGCCAGAATTCGCTTCACATCAAGGCTCGTCGCATTGAGTGCTCCTGTGAGCAAAGGCGATCCACCAAATGTCATTAATGTGGCAGTTCCCGACAAATTTCCTGAAGCTATGCCTGCCTTTTTGAGTTCAATGGAAAGTTGACCATCAGCAAGGCCGGTAACAACCGCAACATCATTCAATATCTGTCCGCGTGTTTTTAAACGCTTGATGCGAAGATCAACGAACCCGTCAATAATTTTCAATGGCGACAAATCGAGAACTGTATCGTGTTTTGTATCCCCGGCTGACCGGGTCTTTTGTACGCTGGAGGCACCAGGCAATTGTGCGGTCTCTCCAGGCGTTGCGCCTTGTGCTCCAGGCTGCTGATCAATTTGGGAAAAACGATCAAGATCCAGCTCTTCAATATCGAGAGCCAGTCGAACAACAGGTACAGGTTGGCCGAGAGATATACGGGCAGCTGATGATACATCAATGCCGGAACCCACAATCGAAAGAGCCGGAATACGTATTTCATTCTGTTCAACTTCAATATCGCCAGAAATTGACAGGGGTCCGATTATTGTCGACATCGGGGAATTCGAAACCCAGCTGGCAAAATTCGAAATATTGGAAACCGTGGCATTCAGGTTGCCGGAAAAAATCAACCCTGCATCGACCAGAGTGCCTGAAATTGAAAGTTTCAAAAGATCATTTTCGATGGTTGCTGTTAAGTCAGAACCGGATTTATCCAATATGGCAGCAAGAGACCCCAGTTGTGCGCTGAGATTAATGGGCATGTTTCTGTAGCGCAAACTACCGGTTATACTCACTGGATCCTGAAGCGAACTGATAGACGTTTCCAGATTTATGTTATCTGTCAATATCCGGCCATCCGCGCCCTCCAGTTGCCCGCCAATAATTTTCAAACTTTGAAGCTGCAGATCGTTTGGTAATGAGCCTGTAGATTTGTTCTGGCCGAATTCCGGTTGCGAAATAATGCCGGAATTATTTTTAGCCTGATCCGGGCCCGGATCAATTTTCGATATTACAGATTGCTCTACAGAGGAACTTTGCAAGCGAAAGACAGGATTGACGAGAGTTATGCCCGCGATATCCACTTTGCCCTGCAGTAACGCAATAGTCCCCAGTTCAAAATGCGCGAGATCAACCGAAAATAACTTGTTCCCGGATTTGCTGGACAGGGATATTTTTTCAGCATTCAGCTGTAGCCCGGTGATCAGGCTGACATCCACTGCGCCCTCAATATTCAACTGATAGCCGGTGTTTTCCTGAACCAGTAATTTAATTTTGTTTTTAACGGGTTCAGTTGAAATCGCATAAGGAATGAGAAGCAACGCCAGTATCACTAAACCAACGAATAGACCGATGCTGATGCCTGTTTTTTTCATGGATCAAAATGACCGTTCTGTCGATTGCACAATAACGATTGGGCCAGATTCGCATTCTGAATCCAATATAAATCATTAATTCAAAATTACCAATTGGTACATCGACTGATTATATTCCGGTTCCATGAAAACCGAAGAAGCAGCAGTGCAAAAATCATGCGCAGTAAATACAGTCAAAATACACAACCAAAACTGGTCTTTCTCATTTAGTCTTCATGACTCCATTATATTGCAATCCCGGCAATTTTCGATCAAGATACCATCTGTGAGTGAGGCCAACCTAGTAATAGTTCATATGGGGAATGAGTTTATGATCAAAATAGCCACACTTTCGCTAAGCATTTTGTTTTTGGCCGGTTCAGTTTTTTCGGCACATGCCGCACCAGCAATCAAAGATTTAAAGCCGTACACAATCGAAGAAGTTCTTGAATTTTATCATATATATTCAAACGGTTGCGCAAAAGCCAATACTCACAAATGTCCTGTACTTGATTGGGATAAATGGCCGCGCCGCGTCACTGGCGATTACAAAATTTTCCAGTCATAAAACAAACTGACTTTTTTAATTGTTTTGAACGCTGAACAGGAATTTTTGCGAGGTTTTGCGCGTGGTTTCCTGAGCAATTATGTTTTGGTGAGTAGGCATCTCCAGATTGCATATCTTAACCATCAATTGGAATAAATGGCAGAATTTAACCATGATCACAACCATAGCATGGACATTCACTCGCAGTTATAGAACCCTGCACGAGTGGGATGTGTATGTTTTGGGCTGCCTCTCGAAACATCCTGACCACTGCCCCGTGTTCAACCGCCGCATCAATATTGAGCCGGGTAATTCTAAAACTTTGAGTATACCACTGTGTAAATTTGAGTTGAAGGATCTGAAAACAAACTACAATCCAACACCCCACTATGTTGGTCGCTAGCTTGAGTTTAGTGTTCGATGGAACATTCGTAATTTGTTGATGTGAAATCAAAATTCTAGATTTGGATCAGTTCTCGAGCTGGTCCATTTTCAGTTTGGAGGTCAAATCCCGGGCAAAAGACCATTTCAGCCATTTCCATCACGGATTCGCCAACAATTCACTACTCTGAAACAACACGACAAGGAAATACTATATTCCGCTAATTTGCGACGTTGTTTTGACAGCCCGTCAACTTAAATACATCTCCTGGTGTTTGTTGCATTAAATCTGAACCAAAATAGCTACCAAAGGACATATTAAGATCCACCAGCAAGATGGCTTCTGCAGCGGGGTCCGAACTTTTTGGCAAACCCAGACTGGCATCCAGGTTTTTCAGTACGTAGATATAGTGTGAGAAGATATCAATGTCACATAAATGCCGGAACTGTTCATCAATTTTGCAATCAAAACCCAAAGTGGCTGTTGGATAACCCCGATCACGATTAATCTCGATTTCACCGCCAAATGTTTGCCCGGATTTAAGATTACTTAGCGATAAATAGTAGGGAATCCTCTCACGTTTCGGATCAGAAAGAGAAAGCTCAAACACTGAACCGTTAGAATAAATGGCATTTTCCTGAGTGCATTCGATAGCGCCTGCATGAACCGTTGTCAGAACAAGTGTAACCAGCCCTGCAAATGTGCGTTTCATATAATTCTCCCTATTTGAAACCTGACTACAATACCCTGTTCAAAGATGTCGCGCATTCACAAAAGTTCTGCCAAATCAACAATCCACCAGATCATTCTCATCCAAACAAGGCATGAAAATCCTGTCGATAATCATAAGCTTATCGGAAAGGGTAACAACCTCACCACAAGGGTAACACCGGTCAGTTACCTTTTTGAGATTGCTTTGAAACTCCAACGCCATATTCCTGATAATCATTGTCAGGCCAACACGGAAGCAGGTAACGTGCAGTGATATTATCCTCACATATGCCCGGGAGCTATCACAATCATGGACATTTCACGACAAACAGCAAAGATAATGGTTTTTGCCAGTCTGCTGTTTGCAGCAGCGATTTACCTCGTTCTATTCGACAGTCTGTCGGAAACCGAAATGGTTCGCCTTTCCTATATTTGGCTTCCAGTATGTATAAGTGGCGCGATCGCCTGGAAAACCGGTCAATCCACGCTGACAGGTACGCTACTTTGGGCGGGCAAAACAATGCTGTTGCTTGCATTGTTTTTTGAATTAGTCTTCCCAATGTTGTAAATTCTGCACTTCGACTACGCTGGGCTGTAGTTTTTCTTCGAGGCCGTGATATATGAACTGCAGATTACCACAGGCTCAACCCGGTTGTATCAACGAAAGAATCTGCAGAATTGATTGAAAATGGCCACAAAACCGCAAGGATCTACCAGGCAATCACGAATTTCAGTCATATAGTTGCACATTGCCATATTCATTCGATGTGGGAGTCATATGGCAACAGTGCTTGACCTGAATTAACTGGTCAAGTTAGTTTACCACATGTTGATCGTCATGCGTTCAACGGGAGGCGGCCGCGAGGCCAAACGAATTTTCAGGGAGATGAATATGAAATCAAGACTAATGGCTACTGCTGCAAGTGTAGCACTACTAACGGGCGCGGCCTCTGCTGCAGATACGATTGAAATGACATCCGCATTCGGTAAAAACCTGCCGATTTTGGGAACAGCTGCTGTTGATTTTACTAAAATGATCAATGCAATTTCAACCGACATCCAGTTCAAACACTATGATCCAGGCAAACTTGTTCCAACACTGGAAGCACTTGATGCTGTATCCAGTGGCTCGGTTGATGCATCATTTGCGACATCAGGCTACTGGCAGGGCAAAATCAATGCAGCCTCGTTATTTGCTGCTGTGCCTTTTGGCCCGGAAGCTGGCGAATATCTTGGTTGGTTATTTTATGATGACGGTGCCAAGCTATGGCAGGAAATGTATGACAGCAACGGCTACAATGTGGTGGTCACGCCTTGTGGCATAATTGCGCCGGAAACATCAGGCTGGTTTAAAAAAGAGATAAATGGTGTTGAGGATCTGCAAGGACTGAACATGCGTTTCTTTGGCCTTGGTGCCAAGGTAATGGACAAGATTGGCGTTTCAACTTCATTACTTGGCGCATCGGACATCTTCCCCGCGCTTGAGCGTGGTGCGATTGATGCAACCGAATTCTCCATGCCAATAATTGACGCGCGCCTTGGCTTCCATAAAATTGCAAAATACAACTACTTCCCAGGTTGGCATCAGCCTTCAACTCTCTTTGAACTCCTTATCAACAAGGATGTTTATGAAGAGTTATCTGACCGCGCCAAGGAACAAATCAGGGTTTCCTGTCTTGCCAACATCACAACCTCTCTGGCTGAAGGCGAAGCAACAAACTACGCTGCAATGGTCGAGAACGTTGAAAAGAACGGCGTCACWCTWAAACAATGGTCTCCTGAAATGTTGGCTTTGTTTGAAGAAAAATGGAACGAAGTTGCAGTTGAACTTGCTGAAGGTGATCCGTTCTTCCAGAAAGTCTGGGCAGATTTGGCAGATTACCGCAARGGCTATGCCATCTGGTCGAAAAACATCTATCTACCTCGATAGAGCAGTTGCAATAACACATTGATATYYGGGCGGCGCCCCTCGCGCTGCCCTTTTAATTTGCATTGGGCTGGGAGGCTTTGCATGTCCGCGAGTACKGAATCACAGTTCGTAATATCTGATCCAGGCGAACCCTATCGAAATTCACCATATCCGGGTGATCGCTGGATGATCAGATTTGGCAATATCGCAGCCTGGTTATTTCCAATCTTGATGGCTGCTATTGTCACCCAGGTTATCATTCGCAAAGCTGGCTTTAATCAGGCCTGGCTCGATGATATTCAGTGGTGGATGTATGGTTTTGCAATGTTGTCAGGATTCGGATATGCGATAACCACCGACAGCCATGTCCGAGTCGATATTCTCCATCAATATTATTCAAAAGACAAAAAAGCCCGCATAGAGATTTTTGGAACCGGCTGGTTGTTGTTGCCATTTTTGGTGATGATGACCGATATTATGACGCACTACAGCTGGGCTTCAATCAAGGCTTTTGAGGGGTCGGACAGTCCCAACGGTTTGCACATGCTGTTCCTGCTCAAAACGTCATTGCCCTTGTTGTTTTTACTAGCCGTTATGGCTTGCTGGGCTGTCGTTAAACGAAATCTGTCAATTCTTGTGACGCCTGCATTCTGGAAGATGCTCCTTGCTGCATTCCCGGCTGCCTGGTTTGTCAGCGAGCGGCTGGTCTATTATGTTATGTGGTGGTTCACCCGATTTAACCAGCCGGACTTGCATCCACGGCGAATCTCAAAAGAAGCTCTGTTGCAGGAATCAACCATCATCGGACTTGTTCTGTTGATCATTATTATTGGCATCGCGTATGCGAAGTCCCGCAAGTCGCTGAAGGCCTGAAGTCTATGGAAATTCTTTCTTTGTTGGGAACTGTAATGGACCTGAACCAATGGCTGGTTCTGGGGATGTTTGGCGGCTTCATTTTTATGTTGTTTCGCGGTATCCCGGTTGCATTTGCGCTTGTTGGAATCAGTCTGATTTTTGCGTTGATCGGCGAGATTGTGCTGGATCCCGCGCGCACACTAATCAACCAATATATCGAATTTAGCCGAACCGGCATCAGCTACATCAAACTGTTTTCTAATGGTGGCCGGTTCTTTGGTGGCATTGTCAAGAACCCGGTTCTGGTCGCCTTGCCAATGTTCATTTTTATGGGCCTTATGCTGGATCAATCCGGCGTTGCACAGCGCATGATGAAATCAATGCAGGTTCTGTTTGGGGCATTGAAAGGCGGCCTCGCCCTTGCTGTTATGCTCATCGGCATCATTCTTGCGGCGTCAACAGGCGTTATAGGCGCTTCGGTTGTCCTGCTTGGCGTGATGGGCATTCCCACAATGATGGCACAGGGATATGACAAGCCGATCGCAACCGGAACAATTGCAGCATCCGGTACACTGGGCATCCTGATTCCACCCTCCATCATGCTGGTAATCATGTCCGATCAACTGGCAATCAGTCTTGGCGATTTGTTCATGGGGGCACTGTTCCCTGGACTCATCCTGGGTGGACTGTACATCATATTTATCATTCTGTATGGCCTGATTAATCCCAAAGCAATGCCATTGGCGGCCGATCATGCCCCGATTTCAATGAAAATAGTCGGGGACGTCGCATTGTCGGTCGTCCCGCCGATGGCTCTAATCCTGCTGGTTCTGGGTTCCATATTCTTTGGTATTGCAACACCAACAGAAGCGTCCGGCCTTGGTGCCATGGGGGCAACTTTACTAGCGTTTGTAAGTCGCAATCTCGACATGCAGGTATTCAAGGTAGTCATGCGTCAGACCCTGAATACATCAGGGTATATTGTTGGCATCTTCATTGCTGCCAATTTCTTTGCCTTCATTCTACGCCGATTTGGCGGAGATGAAATTATCGAAAACCTGGTTAAAGGGTCGTTTGAAAATCCCTATATGGTCATCGCCTTCATCCTGTTTATCATTTTTTTACTGGGGTTCCTGCTCGACTGGATCGAAATAACACTGATCATTATGCCCTTGATGTTGCCGGTCATCCTCGACCTTAATATTCCTGTAGAAGGTTATGGTATCGTTTCGGATCCTTCCATTGTCTGGTTTGCAATTCTGGTGGCTGTCACTTTACAAACGTCGTTTTTAACGCCGCCGGTCGGGTTTGCATTATTTTACCTGAAAGGGGTCTGCCCTCCCGACATCAATCTGGGGCACATTTACAAAGGTGTGGTTCCGTTTGTACTACTTCAGATTCTTGGGCTTGCGATTGTGTTTATGTTTCCTGAACTAACTACATGGCTACCCGCAGTGGCGTATGCAAACTAGAAATGGTGGCAAAGCGATCAAAACCCGTTCGCTTATATCCAAAGAACTAGAGGATATTCTGTCCACTGGGATACCAGCGAACGGCCTGGACGTAGGTATTGTTTTTACTGTTAGGAACAACTAAATCATCGGGCGTAATTAGACGGAAAATCCAGCCATGCATAATCGGTATGAATTTGCAAAATCCCTTTCTCGCAAGGCCGGTGCCATGGCGATGGATTTCCAGCAACAATGCCGTAATGGACAACTCCCGATAGACTCCAAGGGCATTCAGGATTTTGTCACACAGGCCGACAAGTCGGTGGAAGATTTAATCCGTGCCGAGATAGCCGCGTCGTTTAAAAATGATGGTTTCTTTGGCGAGGAATCCAGTCCTGTTGAAGGCGACAGCGGTTATGTTTGGGTGGTTGATCCGATTGATGGCACATCCAATTTCATTCGGGGTTTTGACCAATGGTGCATTTCGGTTGCCTGTGTATTTGAAGGTGTAAGAGTCATCGGCTGTATTTACGACCCGGTACGGGATATTCTTTACCATGCAATGCAGGAACAGGGTGCCTTTGAAAACGAACGCCGAATGCGTGTTAACAGCACACAGAAGGTACATGGCGCAGTTGTCGTCCTTGGACTTTCAAGGCGCGCCGGTGTCGCTAAATATCTCAAGGTKATYGAATATCTCTACSATAACGAAATWGATCATCGTAAGGCCGGRTCAGCYGCWATGGGYCTTGCGCARGTRGCTAACGGYCAGGCTGACGGATACTTTGAATCTGATYTAAACGCCTGGGATTGTATGGCTGGTTTCCTTATCATCGAGGAAGCCGGTGGGCAGATTCTGGTCGGAAGTGATATGTCAAAAACACTCCGGAATGGCGATGTAGCAGCAAGCATYCCGGCTCTCRCGCATCACCTGAACAAAATGTCGCAAATGTAATCCGGGTAGTTTAAATGACGGCCAGATCAAAATCGCAATTGTCGGTCTCACTCAATACCCAGTCTCGTACTTACTTGACATACATGGATAACGCAGAAGAGTTCACCGCATGTTCCTGCTATACAGCCGTTTGCATATGCCCAGACCACCAATTTTCCATGGCCATTGATGGATAAACAACCAAATCCATTTGAAGAAATTGCCAAAAATTACTTAAGGGTACAACAGCAMATAGTTGACAAATTTGAGGAAAAACCTCCTCAAGCCTGGCTTGTCAGCGCCAACGTACATTGCATGTTCTTTTGAACGGCGGATGTTATCCAATTCAAAAAGCCGTTTCAAAATTCAATACCCGGCGGCAAATTCCCGGTTTCCCCTCGCCAACAAACCCCAGACGTGGGGCACAAAAGACCGCCAGACGTAAATGCGGTAAGAATCCTGCGCCAATTTGATCACCATGATCTGTACAGTGTCAAACAAAGTTCGCCGCCCCCAACCCACGGATAACTGGTCAAAATTCGCGGGACATCCGATGCTCAGTAGATCAATCGCCAATGGCCCGGACAGATCAATCGCAACCTCCCGGTCAGAAATATCGACCAGTGAATGCGGTGTGGTCTTGCCCAACTGTACAAAGGCGTCGCAAATCGTGCGTCTGTCATTTTCCGGCGCACTCAAAAACCACTCGTCAGGTC
>JAESRR010000061.1 GCA_016764535.1 Cohaesibacteraceae bacterium
AAAATGACATCATCCATGCCCGAGGCACGCATGTTTTTATATGAATTCTCTCCCATAACCCAACGCAGTGCTTCCACCAGATTGGATTTGCCGCAGCCATTGGGCCCGACTACTCCGGTTAAACCGTCATGGATGATAAATTCAGAATGATCTACAAACGATTTGAAACCAAGCAATCGCAATTTTGAGAACTTCATAACGACATATCCGCCATGCTCGCATTTCGGTCACTCAAACAAAAAAACAGGTAATACCGCGCTGGCACCACCTGTTTTTGACATTTACAAAATCCATCATCGCACATGGAAAAACCTGCGCGCTGGATATCGCTAAAGCTTTTCGGACAGTAATGCGTCCAATTGTGCAAAACTCCGCAAGTCCTTTAAAACCTGGCCGTTTATAAAGAAAGTTGGCGTACCAGACACCCCAAAATTGGATGAACCACGGGAACGGACCCATTCAACTGCATCCAGAACTTCCTGATTCTTCAGGCAATTATCAATGGTTTCCTGCGTCATTCCAACCTGTTTTGCATATCCAATCAAATTTGGTACAGAATTTGGACCGAATGCCCACTCATTTTGTTTGGCAAACAGCAGATCAACAAAAGGAAAGAATACTTCCTTTGGCGCACAGCGTGTGAGCATTGCTGCACCATACGCCATCCGGTTAAGCGGAAATTCCCGAACAATGAACCGTACTTTTCCGGTTTCGATGTAGTTTTTCTTMAGNTMGGNNSMKRTMTNMWYCWKSTGAANNAAMTNNYSCANAWSYKGRCAWGTNAGCGAAGNATNNTNNRTSRYKSWKAWTNGCKSWKMAGCTGCTCCCTCAATCATCTCGCCGAGAGGGCCTGCGACCATGAGTTCCTCAACATCAGCATCCTGTGCGAATACTGGAAATGCTGACATGCCCAATGTACCCGATGCCAACAAACCAGAAGCTGTACCTTTGAGTATTGTCCTGCGGGACAAATTATAATTCATTGTTATTATACACTCCGTTTTCATCGCCAGGACATTAGCCGAAAACTGAACCCAGGTTTTCTACAATATAATGCCCGGCACCGTAATTAGTTATTTGATACTCTAATTCAAAAATCTGGAGATAATACGGCCCCGTTGGTACATCACATGAATGTGCGTGTTTGTGATCAAAAATTCTCTCCGGAATTAGCGCTTGTCCCGTTTCATAACATTGCGAACCAGCACTCCGGTGCCCAGTTTTCTGAGTTTTTCACGTAATGGACTTTCGGGACAACTTTCCAAAACGACTTCCAAATGAGCGGCTTCATCGATGTGAAGCGGTCTGTTTATCGTGGTTTTCGGGCGCGGCCCCATTGATAACGGTCGCTGCAGGATTTGTATGCGATCGATTGCCGGATAACCGAAATATCGATTCACCCGCTCGCATATCCGCCCCGTTTCATGTTCAAAGAACAAAGCGTGTGCACCGTCACAACGTACAACCAGTGTGCCGGGCTGGCTCAATCCATCGCCTGTTTGCCTGGGCCAACGGATTTTTTCCGGCTCGGTTACCAGGGCGTATTCCTGCCCGACAATCTCGGCCCAATATGTAATTATATCGGTACCTGCAAAACCTCGATGTCGACAAACCGGTTTCACCGCTTCACGTACCAGGTCAGCCATATGTGTCGCCGATTTGCGACGCCAATATCGCTTACTCAAAGCAGGCTTGTTCGTCGCTTTGGAATTATTTTTTGTTTTTTTATCCCGAACCATACTCGAGCCTTGCCAAACTTACGCACTGTTGGCAAGACATACACAAAGAGAAGGCCGGGGTGACGTGGAAAACTCTCCAAAATTGATTAAAAAGCACACTTAATTCCAGGACCAAAATCATTTCAATCTACAATATGGGAAGATCGGATTTCACCTCATGAAATCAATCCTGAGATGGTACGATGAAAATGCGCGGGATTTACCGTGGCGGGTCCCGCCTCATTCGAACCAAAAATCAATTCGCCCCGACCCTTATCACATCTGGCTTAGCGAAATTATGTTGCAACAAACCACCGTTGCTGCTGTCAAACCCTACTATCAAAAATTCCTGTCTTTATGGCCAACGATCTCCAATCTCGCGAAGGCAGATAGAACTGAAATTATGGCTGCGTGGGCGGGTTTGGGTTATTATTCCCGGGCGCGCAACCTGAAAAAATGTGCCGAGGAAATTCATCAAAATTTTAACGGGGAGTTTCCAGATCGGGCAAAAGAATTAATCAAACTTCCCGGGATAGGTCCCTATACTTCAGCTTCAATTGCCGCAATTGCATTTGGCGAGCAAATTGCGGTGGTTGACGGTAACGTAGAGCGGGTCATTTCCCGTTTTTTTCGAATTGCAGAACAAATGCCTGCCGGGAAAAAAATTGTTGCGAAAAAACTGGCAGGTCTGGTGCCTGCATCAAGACCGGGTGATTTCGCACAGGCCTTGATGGATCTCGGTGCAACRATTTGCACACCCAGGTCACCGCACTGTGAGAAATGTCCMGTTGCAAAAAAATGTGAGGCCCTYGCACACAATGATGTGSATGCTTATCCAAACAAACCCGTCAAAAAAGCAATACCGGTNAAAAAGGGAATTGCRTTTCTAATCAGTCGGGAGGATGGATATGTTCTTCTTCACAGGAGACCCGAGAAAGGCCTTCTGGGKGGTATGACGGGYTTTCCCACCAGCGATTGGGGAGAACAYCCKGATATTACCGAATCTCTCGAYAACGCCCCCATTCRAACAGACTGGGTGCGCAGCAATCAGATCTCAAAACATACTTTTACACATTTTAAACTGGAACTCGAGCCCGTYAGGGGTTCYGTTGGCAATCGAACCAAAGCACCCGATAATTTCTATTGGTGTTGCCCCGACAAAATTGACAGCCAGGGTCTGCCAACGATTTTTGCCAAATTAGTCAGGTTTTTAGCCACTCGAACGCAACGTGGCTGATCGTGACGGCATTTGGCACAGATAATTTCAAATCCGGTTTTGGACCGTTCATACAACACGGCCAGCCAGCAAAATTCTGACACTACAATTATCAGGAGATTTTATTGCGCCGAATTAACGCTTTGTTAAGGAATATTTTAGATCATTTGTCCAATAATCTGATCACTGCGTACCACCACTTCGCAGTTGCCCACCATAGATCAGGTTATTGGATCGCTGATTTTGCCAATTGGGGATCTCCGGCTCAATACCGGAATAACATGATGTGCCTAATATAGCCGATTCCTGACGGGATCGGCTATATTTTTAACAATCTCAAAAATTGAATATGATAAATATTTCTCGTTGGACGCGCTTGCTTACTCCGGGGCGAACAGTGTTCACACGCCTTGTTTGCGTAGTTTATCGCGCAATACATCAATCTGCTGTCGGACTTTGTTTTCATCCTCAAAATGCCAAAACGTCCAACCATTACAAGCATCGAGGCCCTGTACCTTTGCGCCCATTTTGTGAATGGAGCCTTCACTTCCAGATACGGATAGTGTTCCGTCTGCTCGCACAATGGCTTCGCGCTTACCTTTTGCATCGGTTAGTATACAACCCGGGTTAAGCAAATTATTTTCCAACAATCGACCAAAAGGTATCCGGGGGGCTGCCCGTTTTCCAAGGGTTATTTCAAGACTCTCCGGGCTGACAGTCTCAACTGCATTTATTCTGTCAGTCGCGGCCTTGATATACTGGTCTTCTCGCTCAATACCTACAAAATGGCGGCCCAGACGCTTTGCAACAGCACCTGTTGTACCGGTACCGAAAAACGGATCCAGGACGACGTCACCCGGATTGGTTGAGGATAGAAGGACACGATAGAGCAGTGATTCCGGTTTCTGTGTCGGATGAATTTTTTTCCCGTCTTCACCTTTTAGACGTTCACCACCAGTGCAAATTGGCAGATACCAGTCCGAACGCATTTGGATGTCATCGTTAAAGGCTTTCAAGGCATTATAATTAAACGTATATTTTTTGTTTTTTTCGTCTTTGGCTGCCCAAATCATCGTTTCATGCGCATTGGTGAAACGTCTGCCTTTGAAGTTGGGCATGGGATTGGATTTAAGCCAAACGACATCATTGAGCATCCAAAAACCCAAATCCTGCATAATGGAACCGACACGAAATATATTGTGATATGATCCAATTACCCACATTGTACCTTCGGGTTTCAGAACACGCCTGACCGCGAGCAACCAGGCCCGTGTGAAATGGTCATAGGCTTCAAAACTGTTGAATTTGTCCCAGCTATCCGTAACGCCATCAACTTCGGATTGATCAGGTCGGTGTAAAGCGCCGCCAAGTTGAAGATTATAGGGAGGATCCGCAAAAACTACATCGACGCTGTTTGCCGGCAAGTCTTCGAGTCGGGAAACGCAATCGCCTTTCAGGATTGTGTCCAGCCAGTCTGGCTTAACATCATTGCTGATTCTTGATTGCCCGGACAAAACCGTACTCATACGCAACACCTTTACTCAACTACTCCTGGAGACCAGAGAGCTACCAACTTCCGGTACAACTACAGTTCCGGATCGATTGTGTACCTATGGTTACCAGTTATGGTAAAGGTCAGGTTAAGCCTGGCGAATTATTGGGACTCTATTCCGGTTTTTACAATTGCAATAACATTGCACCGACACCGGCCAGCTCGGTTGAGCCGGATTTGGTTTCCAGATTAATGTTTGCGACGATGCCATCCCTGACAAGCATTGAATATCTGTGGGAGCGTATCCCCATACCAAAAGCAGATGCATCTACGTCCATGCCGACAGCTTTCGCAAAAAATGCACTTCCATCGGCAAGAAAAATAATCTTGTCTTTGGCACCGATGGCCCGTGCCCAGGCATCCATTACAAATACATCATTCACAGATACACAAACCACATCATCCACACCTTTTGAATTCAGTTCATCCATGGCGTCCAGATATTCGGGTATATGACTGTTATGACATGTCGGTGAAAATGCCGCTGGAACAGCAACCAAAACAACCGTTTTACCACCAAATATATCATTGGTAGAGCGATCACCCGGTCCATGATCTGTCATCACTTTAAACGCGACGTCCGGTAGTTTATCACCCGCCTTGATTGCCATGGTAGCTCCCTATGCTTTCTTAATTACGCACTTGCCATATCACAATGCAAAATGGTTTTCGAAATAAAATCTATCAAATAATCGCAATTATTGAAGTTTTACATCCTGTTCGACCAGATAATCATCGCTTACAAGCGTAACTTTCCAGGATTGTTTGGTATCAAGCACATCCACATCTACATTTTCAAGATCAATCCGGAATACTGCAGCCTGGTCTTGTGATGTCACCAATACAGGGCGATCAAGATACAATTCACCCGGTGGCTCCAGAAATATTTCAAGTTGAGTGGAATTATTCGTTCTGTTGACCGTTATTTCAAGAAACTTTTTGCCCTGGTCATCAAATCCAATTTCAAATCCCGATATGTGGAGGCTCGCATTGTGTGAGCCAGGAATTTTTTTCAAAGCCTTGCTTATGCGTTTGGCATCCCAATCATTCCGGTCCCTGCTTACCGGAATTCGCAAGCTATCACTGATTTGTACGGGCACGCAAATATCCGAGCATACGCCATAGAATGCAGAGATCATCAACTGAACAGGTTTATCAGCATCCAAAGGTATAATTCTCAACGGAAACAAGACATTCGTCTTGTAACCAACCGAATCTCCAGAAGAATCGTTAAACCTTTTTGGTACGGGCCATAGCAATTCTACTCTTTCAATATTCGAAGACCCCGAAAAGTTAAATTCCGGTGGTATGCCGGAGTCACCTGGCGACCTCCAGTACGTTTTCCAGCCCTCATCAAGTTCAATTTCCACACCCGCCAATATCGCCTTGTCCATCTCTCCACCCGCAATAAGCCGGAATGCACCTCCCGAAGTTTCAATCCACGGAGAGACCCGGGCCAAAGCTGGAGAAGCGATTGAAATAGCAATAATCGCTCCAATAAACATGATGAGCAAATTTCCAGTCCGGAACATTGCACGGATCTCCTTGGGTATTGGTGGGACATGCACCTGTTTTCGGAACAAGACTACACTTAACCAGTGCCGACTGAGTGTAGATTATGGCAATTTCTCTTCATAATTATGTGACCCGATGCACATTAAAATATCCGCTTTGTCAGACGCCCTTGCTTCGGGTGAGCCCGCTGGTTACCATCACACATGTATACATTTTCAGATATCGGATTGAGCAAAGCCCGGCGCGGCTTTCTTGACGGCCAAGTGCTGATTGCCATGCCAGGCATGTCGGACCCCCGTTTCGCAAATTCCGTTATTTATATTTGTGCCCATTCAGAAGAAGGCGCTATGGGCCTCGTCATAAACAAGGCTGCTCAGCATATCAATTTTTCCGAGCTTTTGGGCCAGCTTGATTTAATGCCAGGAGACACGCCGGTTTCCCCGCCGGAACAATTAACAGAGCTACAAATACATAGCGGTGGCCCGGTAGAGACAGGACGAGGTTTTGTCTTGCATAGTGACGACTACTTTGTCGATAAATCCACTTTGCCCGTCGATAATGGCATATGTCTGACAGCCACACTGGAGGTGTTGCGTGCAGTTGCGCAAGGAGCCGGACCTGCCCAACTGATTTTGGCTTTAGGGTACGCTGGCTGGGGACCAGGACAGCTGGAAGCGGAAATCTGTGCCAACGGCTGGCTAAATTGCCAACCGGACAACCACTTGCTTTTTGAGACAGAACTTGAAGATCGGTATAATCAAGCGGTTAAATTGATCGGAATTGATCTGGCGATGTTGTCATCCGAAGCAGGACACGCTTGATCCGCCCATTACTCGGCGACATGTTTTCTGTTTGGATCATCATAATGCATGTCATTTGCCGGATGGCTTGCGACAGCAGGATCATTGCCTTGCTGTACCGCCTGTACATGATAGCCGCTTTTGATGAGAGCGAGCTGTTGATCAAGCATATTGCGTGCATCCGCAGCATTCATTGGTTGACCAAACAAAAAGCCCTGCGCATAGGTACAACCCATTTGATATAGCCCGATGGCATCTGCCTCGGTTTCGGCACCTTCCGCCACGATATCAAGTCCCAGATCGTGTGCCAGACCCACAATTGATCTCAGAATTACAGATTGTGCGGGCTTACCGTTGGACCGTACAAAGCTTTGGTCGATTTTGATGGTATCAAACGGGAAGTTTTGCAAATGCGAGAGCGAGGAATATCCAGTACCAAAATCATCTATGGACAACCCGGCACCCAATTCACGAATTTGATTGAGTACCCGTGAAGCATATTCAGGATTTTCCATGACCAGTGATTCAGTTAACTCCAGCTTCAGGGTGCCGCGTTCAACTGATGATCTGGCAAGCACTGCTTTGACGTCATTAATCAAATCATGACGCAGAACCTGCCTGCTCGAAACGTTGACACTCATAAAGAGCGGCTCCGGTCCGGTCATCATCTGTTGCCATTCGCTCAATTGTCGGGCTGCCTGTTCCATCACAAACAATCCAAGCGGCACAATTAAACCGGATTGCTCCGCCACCGGAATGAAATCTCTTGGTGCAATTCTTCCCCGGGTGGGATGGTGCCATCTTGCAAGAGCTTCAAATCCCGAAATCAATTTGTCGTGGAGATTAACGATAGGCTGATAAACAACCTCAATTTCATCGAGTTCCAATGCCCTGCGTAAATCGGTTTCCATCGACGTCCGCTCTCCGGCGTATTGCCGAAGCGTAGCGCGAAATGACTCGATCCTGTTGCCGCCCAAACGCTTTGCATGATGCATTGCAATGTCAGCATCATTCAACAGATCGATACCATGCTTATGAGCAGGATCATGCACTGCGATGCCGGATGAAACTGTCAAAAGAATTTCTTTGTCACCGAAAGAAATCGGAGCTCTCAAACCCTTGCGCACAGCGTCAGCAAATATGGCAATACGCTCGGGCTTTTGATCCGACAGCAGAATGATCGCAAATTGATCACTTCCAATTCGCGCCAAACTGTCTTGTGGCTTCAATAATCTCGACATCCGGCGGGCCAGTGTCAGCAATACGGAATCGCCAACAGATAAACCAAATTTCTCATTGATTGTTTTAAAGGAATCGACGTCAACCAACAAAACAGATGGCTTGGAGATACCTTCAATATTGGCTCGGCACAGTGCAATTTCGAGCCGATCCAAAAACAGTTCCCGATTCGGCAAACCGGTTAGATTGTCATGGATTGCATCGTGCAACATGCGTTCTTCAGCAAAACGTTGTTCGGTCACATCCAGCAACGTGCCAACACAACGGATGACTTCCCCGTCAGTTCCAACAACCGGCCGTGCTCTCAATTTAAACCACAGATAATGCCCGTCACTGGCACGTAATCGAAAGTCCTGCGAAATACGCCCGCGCCGGTGATCAATCACCGCGTCAAGTGTAGAGCGAAACCTATCTTTGTCGCCAGGGTGCAAAACATCAAACCAGTCAGACGCCGGGCCTTCAAGTGTTCCACGCGCCAAACCCAAAACATCTTCAGCCTCGCCTGACGTATGGATACGATCACGTAAAACATCCCAATCCCAAACAACATCCCCTGCCCCTGTCAGAGCAAGAATTTTTCGTTCGGAATCACTGACTATTCCCTGAGCAATTGCACCTCCTGCAAAGGCGTGTTGCATAACAGTAAAGCCAATTAACATCACAATCAGAACGAGGCCACCACCAAGCGCTGGCTGCACCAGATCATTGTCAAGCTGGCCTGACGCAGTCAAACCAGCGGCCACAACCCATCCAACCAATAACAACCAGGTTGGTATCAACATTACAGCACGATCATATTTGGTGATCGATAGAAACAGAATAACGACCAGACCGAATACCGCGGCAAGTCCAATCGAGAGGCGCGCAAGCCCCGCCGCAATAGAAGGATCAAACAATGCGATGCCAAGACTGCTCAGTAGAACAATCATCCACAACCCGACAAGATGGCTATAACGAACATGCCATCTATGAAGATGCAAATAGGCGAATAAAAACACCACAAGGCTTGCGCCCATCAGTATTTCGGACCCCGCCCTCCACAATTGCTCCCCACCTGGGGACAACAAAAATACTTTTGCAGTAAATCCGAAATCAACGGAGAGGTAACCCAGTACTGCCCATGCTATTCCCGCAGCGGCCGGGAACATCGCGGTCCCTTTAACGACAAACAGGATGGTAAGAAAAAGAGCAAGGAGTCCGGAAATACCCATCACGATACCGCGATAAAGGGTAAAGGAATTTATAGAATCCTTGTATGCAGCAGGTTCCCACAACGTCAATTCGGGCAGATCACGGGCGCTCAATTCCACTACGAAAGTAACTATAGAACCAGGATCCAGCGTCACACGATAAACATCAGCCTCCGGATCAGGCAGACGAACCGGAGATATTCCTGCGCTACTCGCAATATTTGTAATCCGTCGAGAACCAAGTTCCGGCCAAAAAATCCGGGAGCCCGACAGTCTGAAAAATGGTGCTGCAACGAGCCTGTCAATTTGTTTGTCAGAAGTATTTGCCAGAGCAAACACCAACCAGCGCGGATTTAGCTGTGGATTGAGAGATCGCACTTCAATGCGACGAACAATGCCGTCAAGACCTGGTGCCGTTGACACCTGGACACGGCCATCATTTCCATCTCGAAACTCGGCGATGCCCAATAAATCATAGGCACTTGCCTGTTCATCAACCTGCAGGATTTTGGTTGCATTTGCTACCTCGACTCCAAGAGCCAGGAACATCATCATCGCAATTCGGGCAAGCCAGCACATACAAGATCACAAGGTTGAATTTCGCCAATCCCGCAATAACATGCAGGGTAATATATATTGCCGCTACAGTGCGGTATAAAGCAAGTTTTACGGACATCTCACCTGCAATACAACACAGATGTTGTTGACGAATCAAAATGAGGAGGCGTATTCAGACCCCAAGTCTATTTCCCCGAATTGCTTCTCTGCTTTTCTGTGCCAGCTGTTCGCGAAAATCATCTACAATTAATCCATACAAAACATGATCCCGCCAGCGGCCATTGATCTTTAGGTACCGCCTTGCAAATCCTTCTTTTTCAAACCCGACACGTTCCAAAACCGTTCTGGATGCAAGATTTTCAGGAATACAAGCTGCCTCTATTCGATGTAAATTAAGACTGGAAAAAGCAAATTTAGAGAGCACCTCGACGCCAGCTTTCATAAATCCTTTTCCGGAATATTTTTCTGCCATCCAATACCCCATCGAGCAGGATCGGGAAGCTCTTCTTCGTATATTTGAGAGATTTATTCCACCAAGCATATGTCCAGACTGGCCTTCAAATATGAAATACGAATACCCTCTATCTTCTCTTGCCTCAATCTTGTTGCGCCTGACCCTGTCATAGTAAAATGAACGGGAAAGCCCGTTGGACGGCCATGTCGGTTCCCAGGGGATCAAATAATCCCGACTACCGGAACGCAACGCCATCCATTCTTCGTAATCAGTTTTTTGAGGTGGTCGAAGCGTAACACCCTTCCCTGATATTTCGGGGTGCTGTATTTTATTGCGGGAATTCCAGTGAAATAACATTTTGGAAAAGTCTCCCGTTCAGACCTGCTCTATAAATCGGTTCCAATGGTTTTTGACACATCGTCACAATCCATAAGTCCGTCAACAGGTCCAATTGATGACAATGTTGGCCTGGATTTGGTAAATATCCGCTCGGATAATTCACGTAAATCCGTGGTTGTGACACCTTCAATCCTGTCGATGATATCCTGCAAGGCCAGTGGCAT
>JAESRR010000062.1 GCA_016764535.1 Cohaesibacteraceae bacterium
GTAAACTGTCTGTCTTCAAGTGTTTTTTGGGTCAGGCTACCCGATGCTCTTAGTTTTTGTGCCCGGGCCACATCCCGCCGAGCCAGTTCAAGCTGTTCAATACTGCGCTTGATGGTATCCTGAACCCGTAAAATACCGGCTCGGGTTTCAGCAAGTGATGCTCGTGCCTCGGCAAGACCGGCCCGTGCTTCGGTCACGGCACCTTCATATTCAAATCTGTCGATTTTTAAAACAGGATCATTTGCCGAAAGCTGCGCACCCTCTGCCAACCCGGGATTAACCCAGACGACTTCACCCTGAACCAGAGATCGCAATTCCACGCGACGTCCGGCACTCACCGTTCCATAAAGTGTTGCAACAGGTTGCACATTCACGAGATTGGCCGGGACAACGCTTGCTGCAAATACAGCCTCGCGTTTCGGACGTGGTGTGTGTTCGCTTTTTGAACCGACAATTGCCTGGAATCCGAACCAGGCTCCGGCCAGTATACCAAGGGTTAATCCGGTTTGTAATCCACCCCGCAGGATGCGAATGAGTATATGTGGCGGTTTCTCCAGAATCTGATCTGAAGACAAGTTAATCGGTTTCACGTCATACCCCTTGGTCCCGACACGCCCGGAGAAAATATCCGCACATCAAAAAAGATGGACTACACCGAGGACAGCATTCTGCCCGCCAAGTGTAACACAACCCCGTTTTTTCAAACGCATCGGCCTGCGTCAGCAAAAATATCATTGCTCAGTCAATAATGTAACTTACAGTTTGTTCATGTTTGAATTGCGGCGTTTCCATACAGCAGTATCCACCGCTGTCCACCAATGGACATGGTTAGCCAGAACAGAAATTGCAAGGTTTTTACCCGGTTTTCACGCTCTCGTCGGTGATGCCATATTCAGAAGGTTCAAACGCGTAATCAAGACCACAGAACTGGCAGGAGACAGTTAGCAGGCCTTCTTCCACCAAATCGGCGAGTTCCACCTTGTCGAGTGTCTCTATCATTTTACGAACGCGATCTTCTGAACACCTGCACCGATGAACCAGGTGTTGTTCGTCATAGACCCGCACACCACGTTCATGAAACAATCGATATAAAAGCGTTTCTCCGCCCACTTGCGGGTCAGTCAATTCATGGTCGCCAAGGGTCGTGATCAATGCGTCGGCTTCGGACCAGGCATCATCATCGTCCAGAGGCAACTCTTCCTGTTCGCCTTTGGGTGCGTCACCAGGATCAAGATCCCTTTGACGGATGCGTTCTTCGGATTCAGGCAGGAATTGCAAAAACAGCCCACCTGCCCGCCAGGATTCTTTTGATTTGCCGTCATCTCCACGGGTCAACATTTCAGCAATGGCCACACGGATACGCGTTGGTATCTGCTCTGATTGCACAAAATAGGCTTCCACTGCGCCTTCAAGGGAAACACCCTTCAGCTCCACGACACCTTGATAGGGTTGCGAATTACCTCCCTGATCGATGGTTAGTGCAAGATGGCCGTTACCGATCAGATCAACAACGGTGTGGTCGCTGTTCTTTTCCATTTCAGCAAGGCGTTCTTCATCATAGGACGCATAGGCGCGCAATCCATCGGGCGCATCAAAATCGGCAACCAGCAAGGAAACCGGCCCATCTGTTTTTGTTTGTAAAATAAACCGGCCGGAAAATTTCAGCGAGGACCCAACGAGCGCAGCCAGGACAACTGCCTCTCCAAGCAACCGACTTACAGAAACCGGGTAATCATGTTGACTGAGCACCTTGTCAAGCAGCGGACCCATATGCGCGATGCGTCCGCGTAAATCAAGTTTATCGACCTGGAACGGCAAAATACGATCGTCAGCAGTATGGTCGGGCATTGTTTGGGCGGAAGTCTGCATACCTGTTTCCTGAGACATAGCGCTATCCTTTTCGCCCGTTCACCGGGTCCTTGAGATCTGCCATAAAAAACGCGCGCCGAAACTATCAGCGCGCGATACGTGACCCCATATGTGGTTACACGCCAGCATTTGCAACAGTTCGATATTTATATCTTACCAAAGCACCAGTTGAGAATTCCCTTCTGCGCATGCAATCTGTTCTCTGCTTCGTCAAAAACCACAGATTTCGGCCCGTCCATCACTGAATCTGTGACTTCTTCACCTCTATGCGCAGGCAAACAGTGCATAAATATGGCGTCTTTGTGGGCCGCTTCCATTAATCTGTCGTTAACCTGATACGGCATCAGCATATTGTGCCGGCGACCTGCATCCTCATCACCCATGGAAACGAAACAATCGGTCACAACACAATCGGCTCCATCGACAGCTTCAAAAGGATCAGCTGTCATTTCAAGTGACACACCCCGATTTCGCATGTCCTTTACAAATTCAGCATCCAGTGCCAACAGGTCTGGCGAGGCAACACGCATTCTAAAATTAAATTTTTCGGCTGCATGTATCCAGGAGATCAGAACATTATTGCCATCTCCGGTCCAGGCGATGTTTGCGCCTTCAATGGAACCTTTATGTTCCTCGTAGGTCATGACATCTGCCATGATCTGGCAGGGATGCGACTTGTGTGAAAGCGCATTGATCACAGGTATCGACGCATTTTCAGCAAGTTCTTCAATGGCATCATGATCAAGCATACGGATCATTATACCATCAACAAATCGGGACAGAACCCGCGCGGTATCGGCAATAGATTCTCCACGCCCAAGTTGCATTTCCCGACCGGTCAACATCAGGGTTTCACCGCCCAGCTCGCGCATGCCTACATCAAATGAAATCCGGGTACGTGTGGACGGCTGCTCAAACACCATGGCAAGGATTTTGCCATTCAGCGGACCTTCAAGTCGGCGGCCCTCTTTTTTGCGAATTTCCTTCAATTCACTGGCGTTACCCAAAATCAATTTCAAATCGGAAATATCAAGAGTATCAATGTCAATAAAATGCCGCAGTGCGCTCATGATTCAGCCTCCGCAACATCCCCGTTTTCACGCATTGCTTTTAGGGCAATTTCAATACGGGACACTGCTTCTGCAATATCTTCATCATTGATAATCAATGGTGGCAAGAGACGCGCAACATCCTCACCCGCGCCCACGACAAGCAACCCGGCATCACGCAATGCATCGACAAGCTTGCCAACAGGTACACGCGATTTAAGACCAAGCATCAGGCCTTCACCACGTATTTCTTCCAGAATATCGGAATTCAAATCAACAACCGCAGCGAGTTTCTGTTTCAGCTTCAAACAGGATTTTTGGACATTGGCGAGAAATCCGGGTTTCAGAACAACATCAAGTACTGCATTACCGACGGCCATAGCCATTGGGTTGCCACCAAACGTTGATCCATGAGTTCCAGGAACCATGTTTTTGGCAACTTTTTCAACTGCAAGACAGGCTCCCATTGGGAACCCGCCGCCAATGCCTTTGGCAATAGCCATTATATCGGGGGAGATGCCCGACCATTCATACGCAAAGAACTTGCCGGTTCTACCTACACCACACTGGATCTCGTCCAGAATCAGCAACAGACCATGCTCATCACAAACAGCCCGTAATTGTTTCATAAAGGATGTCGGGACAAGGCGAATGCCACCCTCACCCTGAATTGGTTCAATCAGGATAGCTGCGGTTTTGTCTGAAATTGCCGCTTTGACAACTTCGATATCACCCAGAGGCAAGGATGTGAAACCAGGTACCTTTGGTCCAAAGCCGGTCATATATTTTGGATTTCCGCCTGCTGCTATCGTTGCAAGAGTACGACCGTGAAAAGCACCTTCAAATGTTAAAATCTCGTACCGATCGGTATCACCATTTTCATAATGATATCGCCGCGCGGATTTGAAAGCACATTCCATTGCCTCGCCGCCGGAATTACCGAAAAATACCGCATCGGCAAACGTATTGTCGACAAGACGCTGTCCAAGACGTTCCTGCCCCGGAATTTCAAACACATTGGAGACGTGCCACAAGTTTTCTGCCTGGGATTTCAACGCTTCGACCAGATGAGGGTGAGCGTGCCCAAGCGAGTTCACTGCTATACCTGCGGCAAAATCAAGATATCGTCGGCCATCCGTACTTTCCAGCCATGCGCCTTCACCTTTCACAAACGAAAGATTGGCTCTTGCATAGGAAGGAAATAACGCATTTGCACTCATGATACCCTCACACGTGTTTTGGAGTGATCGACACCCGTCCCTGGGCGTCCGTTTGATAAGTACGGGGATAAAACTGCTTTTACAGCTCTATCTCCGTGAGCAGAATCTCAAAAGCCGCCCGCAGGCGGCAAATCAGCAAAGCGGCATTTGTCAGTGCAGCCCCCGGAATGTCAAGGAATATCGACATGAACCGGGGGTATCCGTACAATTACCAAGATAATTCTTGACTCAAGGTTCAACTTTAAAAAGATTTTTGGAAAACGAATCAAACCCTGGGGAAAAGTTAACAACCCACAACAAATCCGGTATCCGGTCCTTGCCAGAGAACCGGTCTATATAGTAGTTTACTATTTGTTAAATACTAAATCTCGTGCGGCGGATACCTAACAACTCGATAGCAGATTTGAGCGCAATGAATTTTTCTCATATGCGGATGGAGAAGGATTCGGTCAAGACTGCTGGCTTTTGGAGGCACAAATATGGCATGGACTGACGATCGCGTGGCGTTATTGAAGAAACTTTGGTCAGATGGACTAAGTGCAAGCCAAATTGCGGCGGAGCTGGGTGGAGTAACCCGCAACGCTGTAATCGGCAAAGTACACCGTTTGGGATTGTCAGGACGCGCCAAAACTCCAAGTACTGCTGCGCGCGCAAGAAAACCCAGAACAGCATCCCGACCGGCGAGACCGCCATCAGCTCCGTTCTCGGCAGCAACAGTTGTCGGCAATACAGTGCTAAAATCGGCGCCTCAGGTTGCGCCRCGGGCAGCAGCTCGCCCGGCAGTTAATCCTGATTCCGTTGTTGTTCCCATTTCGAAACGCGCAACCATTCTGACTTTGACTGAAACGACATGTAAATGGCCAATTGGCGACCCGGGAGATGCGGATTTCCATTTCTGTGGTCACAATTCAAAAACCGGCCTGCCCTATTGTGAGTACCATGCAAAAGTCGCTTACCAGCCAGTGAGTGATCGTCGCAAGGTCAAGAAGGTGGCTATTGGCTAATCCTGTATTAGACCAAACCTGAATTTGTGATTTCAGAAAACACTACGCAAAAGGATCCCACTATGTGAGATCCTTTTGTCTTTTTTGGAACGAGCGGTCGAATACTTGACCGACAGGTGCAAAACATTTCATCGAAACATTGTATTTGCTGCACAAAACAGCGGAGATGTTCGAACAGGTCATCTCGTCGGATGCCTGTTATGAAGGACAGGATTGTAATTTCCGACAAACCGGCTGTTGTGAATTACCAAAAAGTTCATTCAAACGGTCAATGAATTATGATGAATATCAGTTGGTTTTACCAAATTTATCATCAAATGCGTAACCCGCACCGCGAACTGTTCTGATCGGATCAACAGCTTTACCGCGGTTCATGGCGCGGCGCAGTCGGCCGACATGAACATCAACAGTCCGTTCATCGACATAGACATCCTGCCCCCAGACCGCATTAAGCAATTGCTCCCGGGAATACACCCGCCCGGGGCTATGCATCAAATATTCCAGCAAACGGAATTCCTTTGGCCCCAAATGAATCTCACGTTCAGCTCTACTCACCCGGTGGGTTTCACGATCAAGCTCAATATCACCGGCTTTCAGATTTTTGCTCACCAGTTCAGGGTTAACCCTGCGCAACATCGCGTTAATTCGCGCCATTAATTCGGGAACAGAAAACGGTTTGACCACATAATCATCCGCGCCTGTCGACAATCCCCGGATTCGCTCTGATTCCTCGCCTCTCGCCGTCAACATAATGATCGGCAATTGTTTTGTTTGCTTGCGGGCGCGCAGCCGGCGACACAATTCAATCCCGGAAAGTCCGGGTAGCATCCAATCAAGGATCAACAAATCCGGAACCGATTCGTGTAAGGCCGTTTCTGCTTCGTCTCCCTGGACGATGAGCTGGACTTCATAGCCTTCGGCTTCAAGATTGTACCGGAGCAAAGTCCCCAGTGCCTCTTCGTCTTCGACAATCAGAATTTTTGGTATCATTTTGAAACCCTTCCGAACATCCAGCACCTCCCGTCACTGAATATCAGTACCCATTAAGCTGGAATTCTAGTTATTATCCGAAAGAGGCCGTTCAATCAGAACGCCGTCACTGTCATGTGTCTCACTTGTACGCCGGGTTTCCCGCACCATTTGATCTCCGGTGACAAAATAATGGATGGTCTCGGCAACATTGGTGACATGATCGCCGATCCGCTCAATATTTTTGGCGCAAAACAACAGATGTGTACAATAAGTGATATTACGTGGATCTTTCATCATATACTCTAAAAGATCGCGGAATAACGCCATATACAAATTGTCGATTTCATCGTCACGGTCCCTGATCTGAACAGCCATTTCTGCGTCGGCATTTGCATAGGCGTCGAGGATGGCTTTCATCTGCTCGAGAGCCAGTTTGGCAACAGTTTCAAGGCCGTGTACCAGTTCCTTTGGCTGAACCTGTCCTTCAAGACGAATAACGCGTTTGGCAATATTTTTGCCAAGGTCACCTATTCGTTCCAGATCACCGGAAATCCGCAGGGCTGCAATAATTTCGCGTAAATCACCTGCCATCGGCTGCCGACGCGCGATGGTCAATACTGCTTTTTCTTCAATTTCCTGTTGAATGATATTGATAGTGATATCCTGTTTGATGACTCTTTTAGCCATCTGAACATCAGACCTCAGCAAACTGGTAATGGATTGATCGACAAGCTGTTCTGCTAGGCCACCCATTTCAGCAATTTTGCCAGCCAAATCCTTTAGATCATTATCAAATGCACTTACAATATGATGGTCCGACAATTGCTGTCTCCTTCAGGTAAATCTCTATCCGGTTCCAGCTAGCCAAAACGACCGGTGATGTAATCCATGGTACGTTTGTCATTTGGATGCGTAAAAATCTGGTCGGTAGTTCCTTCCTCGACCAGAATACCCAGGTGGAAAAACGCAGTTCTTTGTGAAACCCTTGCAGCCTGCTGCATGGAATGGGTCACAATAACAATAGTATAATTCTCGCGCAGTTCATCAATCAGCTCTTCTACCCGGGCAGTGGCAATTGGATCAAGTGCAGAGCAGGGCTCATCCATCAGTATAACTTCCGGGCTAACAGCAATCGCACGCGCAATACATAAACGTTGTTGTTGCCCGCCCGACAAGCCAGTTCCAGGCTCATCGAGCCGGTCTTTGACCTCTTCAAACAGACCTGCTTTTTGCAGACTGTTGACGACAATTTCTTCAATCTCGATCTTGTTTTGGCCGATGCCATGAATGCGTGGGCCATAGGCCACATTTTCAAATATCGATTTTGGAAACGGATTTGGTTTCTGAAAAACCATGCCAACACGGGCGCGTAATTCGACCACATCCACCTTCGGGTCGTAAATATCCTGACCGTCCAGCGTGATATCACCTGCCACACGGCAAATATCAATTGTGTCGTTCATTCGATTAAGCGTTCGCAGAAACGTCGATTTTCCGCAGCCGGATGGGCCGATGAGCGCAGTTACCTGCTTTTCCGGCACCTCAAGGTTTACGTCAAACAACGCCTGTTTATCACCATAGTGAACACAAACATCCACACCGCGCATTTTGATGGGCACTGCAGGTTCGGTATCTTTATCCATGGAGCTGTTTACTGCATTTTGCGTGGATTGGGACATATCGATCAATCAACTCCAGACTTACCAGCGCCGCTCGAAGCGGCGACGAAGAATTACGGCAGACATATTCATAATAACGAGAAATGCCAACAATACGATGATTGCAGCAGATGTTCTTTCAACAAAAGCCCGTTCAGCTGCACCGGACCACATATAAATTTGCACAGGTAGCGCAGTCGCAGGTTCCATCGGTGACAGGGGTATTTCTTTTACAAAAGCAACCATACCAATCATCAACAGCGGGGCCGTTTCACCCAGTGCTTTGGCAAGGCCAATAATTGTGCCTGTCAGAATGCCAGGTGTTGCAAGCGGCAATACGTGATGGAAAATTGATTGGGTTTTTGAAGCACCCACTGCGAGTGCGGCCTGACGTATGCTCTGCGGGACTGCCTTTAACGCTGATCGCGTCGCAATAATGATTGTCGGCAATGTCATCAGCGTCAAAACCAGACCACCGACAATGGAGGCTGACCGGGGTAGCCCTGCAAAATTGATAAATACTGCAAGACCAAGCAAGCCAAACACGATCGAGGGAACTGCCGCCAGATTGTTGATATTGACTTCAATGATATCAGTCCAGCGATTGGTGGGTGCAAACTCTTCCAGATAAATCGACGCCGCCACACCAATGGGAAGCGCCAGTGCAAGTACAATCAACATCATGTAAAGAGAACCGACTGCCGCCGCACCAATACCCGAGGATTCAGGCCTTGATGACGCTCCGAATGTGAACAGGCCGGTGTTGAACTGCTTCTCCAGAGTGCCTTCTTCCCGCATCATATCTAGCCAGGCAACCTGTTTATCCTTGATCTGCCGCCGGGCTTCAGGCGTATCCCTGCTGATCTGACCCTTGATGAAGCTATCGGCATTTCCCGAAGCAAGCAGCCAGACAGTTACGCTTTGTCCAATCAATCCATGATCATTCAGAACCATGTCGCGCAATTGAACTCCGGCCTCGCCCGATATTATCTTTTTGGCGAGAGACCGGTCTTTCTTGCTGTCCCTGCCTTTAAGCGGAATATCAAATTTTTGATAAAGCGCTCTGTTGACCAATTTTGAGTAACGGATTGCCTTACCAAGATCCTTGATCTTGCGTGTGCCTTTTTTGTCGATTACTTTTTCGTCCAGCAACACGGTGAGCTGAATGCTGGTTTGTTGAAACGCTGTGTATCCCTTTGAAAATATGGAGATAAACAACAGCGCCAAAAACAAAATACCAACAAGTACTGCAAAGGCACCAAACGTTTTAAAACGTCGTTCCGACGCATAGCGTTTTTTAAGACGTGCCGCGCGTGCGGGATCCTGACCGGTAATGATATTTTGAGTGGTTATATTTTCCGAAGCTGACATCAGTCGTATTGCTCCCGATATTTGCGCACAATGTGCAGGGCGAAGACATTAAGGCAGAGCGTAATCGTGAAAAGCGTAATGCCCAGGGCAAATGCGACAAGCGTCTGGGGCGAGTTGAACTCAAGATCACCGGTAAGCTGACTGACGATCTTAACCGTCACCGTCGTCACAGCTTCAAACGGATTGGCCGTCAAATTGGCTGCAATACCCGCAGCTATCACCACAATCATCGTTTCACCAATCGCCCGTGACGCGGCAAGCAAAACCGAACCGACAATTCCTGGCAACGCTGCTGGAAGAACCACGCGCCGAATGGTTTCTGAATGCGTTGCACCAAGGGCCAGTGACCCTTCGCGCAATGACTGCGGCACTGCCATGATAATGTCATCCGACAATGAAGAGATGAAGGGAATGATCATGATGCCCATGACAAATCCGGCGGTCAAAACTGAATTTGCGAGAATATCCAAACCAATTAACGCGCCCGCATCCCGAAAAAACGGCCCAACGGTTACAAGAGCAAAGAACCCGTAAACGATCGTCGGGATACCTGCCAGAACTTCCAGCAATGGTTTTGCAATGGCCCGAACAGGTCGATTGGCATATTCAGCCATGTATATAGCTGACATCAGACCAATTGGAACTGCGACAACAAGAGCAATCAGCGAGATATAAAAAGTACCCCAAAGCAGAGGCAACAAACCGAACTGCCCGCCATCTGAATCGACCTGACGGCCAACAGACTGGAACCGCGGGTCCCAGACAGTACCGAAGAAAAAATCAAAAGCATCCACAAGACCAAAGAAACGAATGGCCTCAAACAGCATAGACAGAACAATTCCAACCGTGGTCAATACAGCTATTGTTGATGCCAGTAACAGCCCCAGACGAATATACCGTTCCACGTTGTTCCGCGCCCGCATATCGGGGTGAATGCGGGACAGCGACCAGGCAAGTGACAGGGTAACGATTACGATCGCGATAATCAGAATGATCAAATCACCCGTTTCACGCAGATCGGTCATATATTGGGCGGTTTCAATAACCGGTTGACTGATGTCAGAACCAAGAGCAAATCCGTATCGCGCTAGTATCGGCCGGATATTTTTTGTTCCATTCCGAACACCAGTTAGCTCACCTTCCGTCAATAACGGCAAACCGGTGGCAACGGAATTGATTACACCCAGCATCAATGCTTTACGAGAATCATCATTTTCAAAGAGTTCAAGATCTTCACAAACAGAACCGACAACCTGATGTTTACCGTTCCCGGTTTCCACTGCACAGGCATGTGAGTAACTGGTCTGTAAAATGTTTCCCGCAAAATTATTGTTGATCAATGGCTGTATGATAAATGCGATTGAAATGAATAGCATGGCAGGAACAGCCACCCAGATTGCAACATAGGATGCATAATATCCAGGGCGGGAATTTAACTTCCCCGAAGCGCCGTCAACAGCACCAACTGCGCGGGTGCGCCCATAGATGGAGCCCCCAAAAGCAACAATCAGGATCGTTATCATCAGCCAGAACGGGCTCATATCAATCTGTCCTTGTTCATTACAACTCTCACCTAACGCAAATTCGGCACCTGGT
>JAESRR010000063.1 GCA_016764535.1 Cohaesibacteraceae bacterium
ATCATTGTTCTGGTGAAATTGTCCCGCGACGTATCAGCATAACGGCCTTTGAGTTCTGCTCTGTCAGAAAAGGCAATAGCATGCACAATGAAGTCAATTGTACCCCAGGTCTCTTTTAGTTTTGCAAATACCTGATCAACCGTCTCTTCATCTTCAACATCACAGGGAATAATCAGAGAAGATCCGACACTTTCTGCAAGAGGCTGTACACGCCTCCCGAACGCTTCGCCCTGATATGTGAACGCCAGTTCGGCGCCCTGATCAGCCAGAGCCTTTGCGATTCCCCAGGCAATGGAGTGATCGTTGGCTACGCCCATTATCAGGCCACGTTTGCCCTGCATCAAACCGTTCATGAAAATGTCCTCTTCAGATATTCTGCAGTTTTGATTAACTGTCTAGTTTTTTGAAAACGAGAGATGCGTTGGTTCCACCAAATCCAAATGAATTTGAAAGTGCAACCTTGATATCAACATTATCGATGCGTTTACGGGCAATTGGCAGACCCTCAAATTCAGGATCAAGCTCGGTGATATTGGCACTTTCGCAGACGAAATTATTCTGCATCATCAGCAATGTGTAGATAGCTTCCTGCACGCCTGCGCCACCCAGAGAGTGACCGGAGAGTGATTTGGTAGCTGAAATATGCGGAATATCATCACCAAAAACGGTTCTAATCGCCTCGATTTCCTTGGTATCACCCACCGGGGTGGATGTTGCATGGGGATTGATATAATCAACCCGGTCCGTGACGGTGGACAATGCCATTTTCATGCATCGCACAGCACCTTCTCCGGAAGGAGCAACCATATCGTGCCCGTCCGATGTCACGCCATATCCGATAAGTTCAGCATAAATTTTGGCACCACGGGCTTTTGCGTGTTCGTATTCTTCTAAAACAAGCACACCCGCTCCACCGGCAATTACAAATCCATCACGGGTTTTGTCATAGGCACGCGAAGCTGTCTCTGGCGTGTCGTTGTATTTCGATGACATCGCGCCCATGGCATCAAACAGGTTGGACATTGACCAGTGCAGGTCCTCACCACCACCCGCAAATATTATATCCTGTTTACCCATCTGTATGACTTCCATCGCATTGCCTACGCAATGACTTGAAGTGGCACAAGCAGATGAGATGGAATAATTGTAGCCCTTGATCTTGAAGGGCGTTGCAAGGGTTGCTGAATTGGTTGACGACATAACTTTTGGAACAGCAGTTGGCCCAATACGTTTTGGTCCGCGCTTCTTTGTGATCTCAGCAGCTTCAATTGCCGTTTTGGTTGATGGGCCACCCGAACCCATGATCAAACCGGTGCGCTCGTTGACGACCATTTCTTCCGGAAGACCGGAATCATCAATTGCCTGTTGCATGGCAATATAATTCCAAGCCGCGCCCTGACCCATAAACCGCAGCGTTCTGCGATCCAGTTCTTCAGTTACATCAAGATCAGGTTTACCATGCACCTGGCACCGAAAACCAAGTTCTTTATATTCTTCGGCAAAGGAAATGCCGGATTTGGCATTTCTCAGGCTATCTACAACTTCTTCCGGATTGTTTCCTATTGAAGAAACAATTCCAATACCTGTGACAACTACTCGCCTCATCTCAGGCTTCTCCCTGGGTTTACCGGTCTAACGTCAATTATGCCTGGCATCTGGTCAGGCGTCCTGAATAGAGAATCAAATTCCCTGTTCAATAAATGGAATTTATTTCTCGTCCTGGAACAAACCAACACGCAATCCGGTTGCCTTGAAAACCGGTTCACCATCGGCTTTCAGCCAGCCGTCGCCCATTCCAAGAACCATCCGCGAGCGCATAACACGTTTAATATCGACACCAAATTCAACAACTTTGGTATCTGGTGTGATTTGCCCGCCAAACCGGACTTCTCCGGTTGAAATGGCTCGTCCGCGACCTTTTTCACCCAGCCAGCCAAGGTAAAAACCAAGCATTTGCCAAAGCGCATCAAGGCCAAGGCAACCAGGCATCACCGGATCGCCTTTGAAATGGCACGGAAAAAACCACAAATCAGGTTTTATGTCGAGCTCGGCAAGAATGTGCCCTTTACCAAACGCGCCACCTTCCTCGCTCACCGAAGTAATGCGATCAAACATCAACATCGGGGGCAGGGGGAGCTGTGCATTGCCGGGGCCATACATATCCCCGTTGCCGCATTTGATTAACTCATCATAATTAAAACTGGATGGACGTTGTTCCATTCGCTACCTGAACCTTTTCCGCAAACATTCTGTCAATATAACCTGACAAGCTGTCTTGTGTTCTTGTGTATCGGCAAATTCAAATTCGATTTCCGCAATTGGAATACCAGTGAATCTGTACATATCACTATGCAGTATACAATAATGCAGCGTGCCGACAATCTGCGCTTTGTTAACATAGCTGTGCGTCACCAGGAAGAGACCATTTGGGTGTTGTGCTACTCTGTAGCTGTATTATTCCCCGTTGATATCTTGCCATTCATTCTGTTTTGTATATTGGATACATTATTGCCCCTGTGGGCGGGACATTTTGATCAGTTCAACCAGCCAGGTAACAGATATGCGATGGAAAAGAACGATTTCCATGGTCGAAGCCCATGCCGAGGGTGAGATCGGTCGCGTGGTAACATCCGGGATCACCAACATCCCCGGTGAAACGCTTCTCGACAAAATGTTGTACATCAATGAAACAGATGACAGTTTGCGCAGGTTTCTGGTTTTTGAGCCCAGGGGYTATGCTCAAATGAGCACAAATCTACTTTTACCCGCGTCTGACCCACAGGCAGATATAGGCTATCTGATTCTCCAGGGTGACAAAGCGCATGCAATGTCCGGATCCAATAGCATTTGTGTGGTGACAGTTTTGCTTGAAACCGGCATCGTCGAAATGCAGGAGCCTTTGACGGTGGTCAAACTGGAAACACCTGCAGGACTGATCGTTGCCAACGCAACATGCAAAAACGGCAAGTGTGTTTCAGTAGAACTGGAGATGCCTCCAAGTTTTGTTCTTGAGAAAGATATAGATCTTGAAGTTGAAGGGCTTGGAACTGCAAGAATCGATATTGCATATGGTGGAATATTTTATGGTCTGATTGATCCGTATCAGTTTGGCCTTGAAATCAAACCGGACAATGCGCGAAAGCTGGTCGATATCGGGAATGCCATTCATCGCCAGATAAACAAATCAATGTCGATAATTCATCCTTTGAATCCGGCAATCAGGGACCTGTCCTATACGATGTTTACAGGAACCAGAAGTGACGGGTCACTCATTGGTTCGACAGTACTTCCTCCAGGGCGACTGGACAGATCGCCCTGCGGGACTGGAAATTGTGCGCGCCTTGCGCTTCGTGCCCAGAATGGTGAAGTGAATCCGGGTGATATTTATAATGCGGCGTCAATTATCGAYAGTACGTTTCGGGTTGAATATGTAGCTGACACCAAAATAGGCCCCTACGAAGCTGTTTTGCCGCGAATATCCGGTCGGGGCTGGATACATGGCTTGCATCAAATTGGTCTGGATCCCGATGATCCCTGGCCGCTGGGTTATAAACTCTCTGACTGCTGGGGAGATGCCTTTGATTTGTTACGCTAGACCGTATTTTTAGTGTAACGACCACATATTCAACCAAATTGCATATCTTTCAACGGAGTTTCCCTCTTTACTGGAACCGAAGGAATGCGCTAAAGATCAATGAGGCGGGGCAGAATCTGATTTCCCGTTATTTGAATAGTAACAGGATTGATTATGGGCATCAGGGCCAATTCGGGTGCAGATCGAAAGAATATACGTCTGGTACTGACGGATGCCGGTTTGCGTCCCACGCGTCAGCGCGTGTCTCTGGCCGAATTGTTATTTGCTCGCGGCGATCGACATATATCAGCGGAAGGCCTGCATGAAGAAGCGGTGACCGAACGGGTGCCGGTTTCCCTTGCTACCGTTTATAACACACTGAACCAGTTTACTTCTGCCGGATTGTTGCGTGAAGTTGCTGTGGTCGGAAATACAACATATTTTGATACAAATGTTGGAGATCACCATCATTTTTATCTTGAGGATGATCAGGTGGTTTTTGATATTCCTGGCAAGGGTGTCGAAGTCGGAGCTTTACCCGACGCTCCTGAAGGTATGGAAATCGTAAAGGTAGATGTTGTTGTGCATCTGCGTCGCAAGGTTACACAGGTTCAATAATCTGTCCGGTATAAGTAAAAATTGAAGATCTATCGAACTATCTCGTCTGGATAGGCACCCCAGAGGTACTTTTTTTCCACCCAGCCCTGATAGTCCCGCAATGCAATGTGACACCATTGAGCATTACAGGTTTTGAGTGAGACAATGACATTTGGTGCGGCTTTGCCTGTCTGACCCGAATCAGTGTCATCATCTTTATAAAGTGGAATATAATCGGTTTTATCAATCAGCCATGGGGCTATCATTGCGGTTCTGCGGCCTGATAGCAGCCGACTAAATACCCAGCCAACATCACCATCGGCATCGCGAATCCTCCGCCACAATTCGAATTCTGCTATAATTTCAACAGGCAACCCGGCTCGATGATAAACCCAGTCTATTGGAAATTCCTGACCGGGACCGCGGCGCATATTGACTTCGTCCGTCTTGAAACTGACAAATCTTGGTAGTTTTAAACCACTGACCGGACCTTCCTTGTCCGACTGCGCCGCCTGTGTTGTTGAAACACCCAGCGCAATTACAAATGCCAAAACATAGCAAGAAATAATATTGATCATGAAACCGTCATTGTGTTTTTCCGGCTGTTTTTACCGGAACGTTCAAGTGATGTTGATTGCAGCCAATGTAGTCAAATTGCAATTGGTTTAAGGCAGATCCCTGCGCTATCATGCACAACAAATTGTTAATATAGCGGTTCGAAGCCGGAATAAATGTTGTTATGTTACAATTACTATTTGCGGTTTTAAAAATCAGACTTTGTTATCTGTTTCAGCATTTGCTACAGGATCTTGCACAGGCTGCCGATTGCGTGTGAAGTGAGCGGGCAAAACGACGGGCAGGGCAGGTGAGGAACGGCATGAGCACACATAGTCAAAAACCAACAGTTATTGTAACGCGTAAGTTGCCGGACGTGATTGAAACGCGCATGTGTGAACTGTTTGATACACGGTTGAATCTTGACGATGAACCGATGAACCAGGCAGCACTGGTTGCGGCGGTCAAGTCGGCAGATGTTCTGGTTCCCACTGTTACTGATAGAATTGACGCTGCAATTCTTGAACAGGCTGGTGAAAATCTCAAACTAATCGCCAATTTTGGCAATGGTGTCGACAATATCGATGTCAATACCGCCAATGACAGAGGCATAACGGTTACCAATACGCCCGGGGTTTTGACAGAAGATACAGCAGATATGACGATGGCACTGATTCTCGCTGTGCCAAGACGATTGATGGAAGGCCAGAAGGCCATTCAAAACGGGGACTGGAAAGGCTGGTCTCCCACCTGGATGCTTGGGCATCGTATATCGGGGAAACGGCTGGGAATTATTGGTATGGGCCGCATTGGACAGGCAGTTGCCCGGCGGGCAAAAGCATTTGGCATGCAAATTCATTATCATAACCGTCGGCGCGTTGCCAATCAGATTGAAGCGGAACTCGAAGCAACATACTGGAGCAGTCTGGATCAGATGTTGGCGCGTATGGATGTAATTTCAATCCATTGTCCACATACACCGGCAACGTATCATCTCCTTTCGGCCAGACGGTTAAAGCTGATGCGCTCCGATGCGTATCTTGTCAATACAGCCCGGGGTGAGGTTATCGACGAAACCGCACTCACCAATATGCTCAAATCAAACTTGCTTGCCGGAGCCGGGCTTGATGTATTTGAACATGAACCAGCTGTTAATCCCAAGCTTGCCAACATGGACAATGTTGTTTTGATGCCTCACATGGGATCTGCAACTCTGGAAGGTCGAGCGGATATGGGTGAGAAAGTTATCGTCAATATCCGGGCCTGTTTTGACGGGCACCGTCCGCCAGATCGCGTTTTGCCATCAATGTTGTGATCCGGTTTCTGTGCAAGCGCGGAATATTATCAACAGACTGGCATATATGGGTTTATCGGAATTAGTCTGCCGGTGTTGATCTGCGTTTGTAGTTGATTGTTTCAAACCTACAGGCACGGGCATCGTAAAGTAGCAGACGTCCCACGAGACCCTCGCCGATACCAACTATTTCCTTGATAATTTCAAGTGCCTGCATCGATCCAATCACACCTGTCAGAGCACCCAGCACACCGGCTTGTGCACAAGTCGGGATGGAACCATCCGGTGGGGGTGATGGAAACAAATCCCGATATCGAGGATTCAATGCACCATTCTTGTCCGGCTCATAAGGTTTGAGTGTGGTAATTGATCCATCAAACTGGCCAACGGCTGCTGTAACCAGGGGAATTTCTGCCTGCTCGCACATATCTGCAATTGCATAACGTGAAGCAAAATTATCTGTGCCATCGGCGACAAAGTCATAGTCTTTGAGGATCTCCGGACCATTATCCCGATCAAGACGAATGGAATGGGCATTGAACGTCACATGAGGATTAATGCGCTGGATCGCGTGTTCAGCGCTTTTGGTTTTAGCCATGTGGATATTTTCTGTGTCATGGATAATTTGCCGCTGCAAATTTGACAGGGAAACATGGTCATCATCCACGCAACCCAAAATGCCCACACCCGCAGCCGCCAGATAGCTGAGCACAGGTGCGCCGAGCCCTCCGGCACCAATCACGAGAACCTTTGCTGATTTGAGTTTCTGTTGTCCAGGGCCACCAACATCACGCAATACAATGTGGCGTGCGTATCGTTCCAGTTCTTCATTTGAAAACATGCATCATTGCCATTTGTAAAATCATATGGTTACGACGAATAGATGCAGGATGTGATCGACTAATCAAGGCGTAACGGTACAGGGACAGCAATAAATCGTCTGTCGGGACCTTCAAAGCCGTGTTTGAAAACACTTATAATGGCGACTCCGTTATTCATATCTGGATATCGGGTATGAGCGTACAAGGCTGAAAGACGGTACGAAATTGCGCAGCCTCTGGAGGAGGGCAGTTTGGCATCCTGATGCAACACTTTTATCTGACCACTTGATTGATCGGAAAATGAAAGGCGAAAGCCACGGACTGCCTCGACACCAAATGATGCACATTGATCTGACAGGGGGAGTTTGAACTGGGATAGTTGCACACTGCCGTGTTGGAGACGTTTCCCGCCAATTGCGTCACGAAAAAACGCCAGGGTTTGGCCATCGCGAACCGAGTTTACCGGATTGGCACCAAGCAGGGCACCAGGAACTACCAAACGTTTATTGATCAAAACATCCGAAGCGCCCTTCATGGCTTCGTGCCGGGCTTCAAGCAACGTTTTGTTTTCTGATGTAAGTGTGATCCGGACAGGTGTATTCTTCACCCAGCTATCGCGAGCAAGATCAATCACATAGATGTTGGAATAAGGGAAACCCGATCCGTCCTGAATGCCATATTCCTCAAAACCGAAGAACCGGCCATCTTCCGAGAAACCCAGTATTCTGTGTTCAGCATAATCCCCGGCAATGGAACCACCGTTGAAAATTAGTGGAAGAGCGAGAATAACAATTAGTTTTTTAAACAGGGCGCGCATGGTAATTCATCCATTTGTGATGAACGACCATGCTGCCTGAATGAACATGAATGGCAAATGAAATATTGTCCATAAACCTCAAAACAACCTGATTAAACGACAATCAGATGTCCTGTCAGGTATCAAGGCCATCAAATAGTGCAGTTGAAAGATAGCGCTCTGCAAATGAAGGAATAATCACAACAATTGTTTTTCCCTCCATTTCATCTTCTTTGCCGATAGTGATTGCGGCACGGAGCGCGGCGCCTGAAGAGATGCCTACAGGAATACCCTCGATCCGGGCGACGAGACGCGCAGTTTCAAACGAAAGATCATTTGAGATGGTTGCAACCTGATCGTAGATTTTTGTATCAAGAATACCGGGAATAAAACCAGCTCCAATTCCCTGAATTTTGTGAGGCCCAGGTTCACCGCCAGATAAGATCGGGCTATCTGATGGTTCGACAGCGACGATCCTGATCGCAGGGTTCTTTTCTTTCAACGCCTGGCCGGCACCGGTAATTGTCCCTCCTGTGCCGATGCCGGATACAAGAACATCGACATTGCCACCCGTATCATTCCAGATTTCATTTGCAGTGGTATTGCGATGAATCTCTGGATTTGAAGGATTTTCAAATTGTTGGGGAATGACTGCGTCGTCAATCGTTTCAACAAGTTCATTGGCACGGGCGATAGCGCCCTTCATGCCCTTTGCACCTTCAGTCAATTCAAGGTYAGCGCCGAGCAACCGTAACATTCGTCTGCGTTCAATTGACATTGTTTCCGGCATAACCAGAATAAGTTTGTATCCCCGGGCAGCGGCAACAAATGCAAGAGCGATGCCGGTATTGCCCGATGTCGGCTCAATCAGCGTGGTTTTTCCAGCCGTTATACGGCCTTCTTTTTCAAGAGCATCAATCATCGCCACGCCAATGCGGTCTTTTACACTGGCAAGTGGATTAAAAAACTCGAGCTTTGCAAGAATTATGGCTTTTGAACCTTCTGCCTTTGCGAGGCGGTCCAGACGAACCAGTGGTGTATTACCAATTGTGTCGGTAATGGAATCGTAAATGCGACCACGGCCTTCGGTTTTAAATACAGCGTCRGACATCARGGACCCTTTCCGGAATTAACAAATTTGTTGAACTTAAGATAAGCATTGTGCGTGTTGGCCGCCAGAAATAAAATTCCAGTTTTGTAGGAATGGTGAAATTCCGTTTCGAATTATTGGAGAGTTTTTGAAAACCACAGGAGATTTGAATATTAATAGTGATACTATTGGAAAATGGATCCCACCGCTGGTCTTAGAAATCGCCAGTGGAGCCAAAGCCGCTATCACCACGCTGGCTATCGGGAATAGTCTCCATGTCCTGTAATTTCACCCTGGTAAAGGGCGCAATGATCATTTGGGCAATTCGCATTCCCCGCTCAATCAAAAAATCTTGATCACCGAGGTTAATCAGGATAATGCCAATTTCTCCTCGATAATCTGCATCAACTGTACCCGGGCTGTTGAGCACTGTGACGCCGTGTTTCATGGCGAGCCCGGATCGGGGACGGATTTGTGCTTCAAAACCCGGTGGTAACGCAATGCAAAAACCGGATTGTATAATACACCGCGCGCCAGGTTTCAGATGTACAGGATTGTTTGCATCAATTGCGGCCCGTAAATCCATCCCGGCAGATTGATCAGTCTCATGAACAGGGATCGGCAGGCCTTTTCCGTGCTGTAGAATTTTAATGGAGATTTCGAGTTCAGGCATTTTTGCTTTCCAGCATTTCAGCGAATCGGACGATGAGTTGATTGGCTACGCGTGTTTTGTCCATCTGATCCCAGTCTTCGACACCATTGGCGGTGACCAGTGAAACTTTGTTGTGATCCCCACCCATAATTCCGGTGGATGGAGATACATCATTTGCAACAATGAGGTCAGCTCCCTTTTTTTGCAGTTTCTGTCGCGCCGATGATTTGAGATTCCGGGTTTCTGCAGCAAAACCAATAACAAGAAGTGGCCTGTTTTTGTGGTGCCCGACAGTTTTTGCGATGTCCGGATTCTCGATAAATTCCATGACCGGAATTTTTCCATTGGCCTGTTTTTTGATTTTGTCATCGGAACTATTTGCAACCCGCCAGTCCGCCACTGCGGCTGCAAATATCGCAATATCCGCAGGCAGGGCTTGAAAGGTCGCCAGCAACATTTCTTCAGCGGTTGTGACGTGGACAGTTTCAATACTTTCAGGTTCATCCAAAGCAACAGGGCCGGAGATTAATGTAACTCTGGCTCCGGCATCCCGGGCCGCCCGCGCGAGAGCATAACCTTGTTTTCCGGATGATTTATTGGCAAGATAACGTACCGGATCAATGGGTTCGTGCGTCGGGCCTGCTGTAATCAGGACATGTTTTCCATTGAGAATGCCGGAAGATCTGCGTGCTTCAAAGTGTTTTTCCAGAGCCGCAATTATTTCAAGCGGCTCGGACAATCTTCCCATTCCGTATTCATTGCAGGCCATTGTGCCTTCATTGGGACCGATCATCTTGATCCCGTCAGATTTTAGGGTGGAAAGATTACGTTGCGTTGCAGGGTGCTCCCACATACGTACGTTCATCGCAGGCGCCACAAGTACCGGCGTGTCTGTCGCCAACAATGTTGTGGTGGCAAGATCATCTGCAAGTCCGTGCGCCATTTTTGCAATTAGATTAGCTGTTGCCGGCGCGACAAGAATGATATCTGCAGAACGCGATAGTTCGATATGGCCAATTTCACTTTCCCGAGTCAGATCAAAAAGATCACCCAATACAGCTTCTCCGCTGAGCGTCG
>JAESRR010000213.1 GCA_016764535.1 Cohaesibacteraceae bacterium
TGCAGGGTTCGGAGATATTTGATGAGAGTTGCTGTTGTTCTGCCCCGTGGAATGCATTTTTCCCCCAAAGGTGCAACTTCAATCGATTTGGTTGCCCATGACCAGACTCTGGCTTCAAGATACAAAAATCAGACCTGGATTATTGGTGCCAGCGTCGCGAACCCGTGGAAGGATGTGGATTTTCGCGGTTTATCTGGAGCCTCAAATTCCGGTCTTGTTAAATTGATCATAAGTGAGCTGAAACGGGATATGCCGGATGTCATCGTGGTGCATCAACATCCGTCAAGTGCATCCAGGATCGCGAGATCGTTCCCCAATATTCCTGTTGTACTATACCGCCATGGTTTGTTGAAAACCGGTCGAGGTCTGTCCCGGTGGATAAAGAACCGCCAGTTGGGTCCATTGAAGAAGATTATTTTTGTCAGTAATTTTCTCCGCCAAAAATTTCTCGATAAATTTCCGAACAATGTCGTCAAACACGATGTAATACCTAATTCTCTGGATACAGATTTTTGGCGTCCCGCAGACAAAAAAATCCGGCAGGTAGTATATGTCGGTAGAGCTCGCGCAGATAAAGGCATATTGGAACTCATCGAAGCATTTCTTCAAATTGATGTTGGAGACTGGAGGTTGAAACTAATTTTTGCGGTGCAATCTGAAGCAGAACTTGATTTTACAGCACATATCCGGGATCTTGTTAAAACTTCAATCCATATAGATATTGATACGAATCTCACCTCAAGTGATGTTCGTCTTCAACTGGGGCACTCGGCTATTGCGGCTCTGCCGTCTATTGTGGAAGAGGGATTTCATCGTGCCGCTGTTGAAGCCATGTCATGCTGTTGTGCAGTAATCGCAACCAACCGTGGTGGAACTCCCGAGGCCGTTGGGTCCAATGCTATTCTTCTGGACAACCCAACAGTTCCTTCTATCAGGAAAGCGCTGGAAACATTGATAAATGATGCAACCCTTAGAATTAAGACTGGCATCGAAGCACGTGAAGATATAATCAGCAGGCTCGAGCTGACTCAAGTGGTTGGTCAATATGATGATATGCTTGCAGAGCTGCTGTCTGTGCCGTCGAAATAGCTAAAATTATTCGTTACCGGTTTTAACAACCTCGTCGGGGACAGGATGATCGCTCTTCGCCTGGTTGGCAATTTCACGTAGTTTTTGTGTCGTATGCTTTGCAAGCGCTCCGCTGGTGAGCCAATTGATAAACACGTCTTCAGCCATTGGTTTGCCAAACAAAAAGCCCTGAATGTCGTCACAACCTTCGCCAACGAGGAAGTTGAATTGCTCTACAGTTTCAACACCTTCGGCGATCACATTCATTTTCAGGCTCTTCGCCAGTTGGATTATGGCACATGTAATGGCCATGTTATCGGATCCCGGTTTGGCCTCATCGATAAATGATCGATCAATTTTGAGACGGTCCAGCGGGAAATGTTTTAATCGGCTGAGTGACGAGTGGCCGGTACCAAAGTCATCAATTGCCAGGCGAACACCAAGAGCTCCGAGTTGATACATTGTATCAATCACTTCGTCCGAGCACGCCATGACGGCCGTTTCAGTTAACTCGAGTTCCAGGTAACGGGGATCAACGCCGGTCAGTTTTATTGCCTGATCGACTTTTTCAACAAAGCCCGGGTCCTGTAATTGCTTTGAGGAAATGTTTACGCCCATGGTCATGGGTGGAATGCCGCTTTTTGCCCACTTCACCGCCTGATGGCAAGCTTCTATCAGGACGCGATTGCCAATTGTGTCTATGAGGCCGGATGATTCTGCAATTTTGATGAATAATTCGGGAGAAATAATCCCCTTTGTGGGGTGCTTCCAGCGAATTAAGGCTTCGACGCCAGTTAATTCACCCGTTTGAACAGACACCTGGGGCTGGTATTCAAGGAAGAATTCGTCTCTTTCAAGAGCCATCCGCAAATCCAGTTCAATTGCGTGGGCTTCTTCGGCGCTTTTGCCCATGACCTTGTCGAAAATCTTCCACGAACCACGTTGATGATCCTTGACCTGATAGAGTGCCAGATCTGCATATTTGATGAGTGAGAGTTGATCAGTCGCGTGTTGTGGAAAGTGGCTGATACCGATGCTGACACCCACGATCAGGTCTGCGCCCTCGATGATAACAGGTTTGCAAACAGTATTGATAACCTGTTCACATATGTGATCAACATCCCGCAAAGCGGCGTCACCTACCAGAATAATGGCAAATTCATCTCCGCCCAGGCGCGCCACCATATTGGGTGGTGCAATGCATGCGGATATGCGCTTTGAAATTACCTTTAGAAGTTCGTCTCCGACGACGTGGCCCTTGGTGTCATTGACTGTTTTAAAATGGTCAAGATCGAGAAACGCCAGCGTGACCCGTTCGCCATTTTGTTCAGCATTTTCCAGTGCTTTCTGGAAATTCTGATTGAAACTTTTGCGGTTTGGAAGTTCAGTCAGACTATCTGTGTAAGCCTGGATTTTGATTGTGTCTTCACGACTTGCCATCGCTTCAATCATACCGTTGAAGGAATTTGCCACATCGTTGAATTCATCAGTTGACTGGGGGCGGGCCCGGGCTGCCCTTTTACCGGACTGCTGACGTTTCATGGTATCGCGAATATCTGCGATGGGATCGATCACCTGGCTTTGCAGGATCAACCAGGCAAGTGCTACCATTACCAGAATGCCAAGAATTGTTGTCGGGATGAGTCTCTCAAGTATTTCGGCGCGTGTTTCCAACAGCTCTTTTCGGTCCAGATGCAGGATGATACCGCCACGGATGGTGCGATTGCCATCCAATTGGTGATTTGCGTGCGAACGTGTCTCAACTGGCTCGATGACCATCGGTTTGAAATTGCTGTGTTTTTTGTCACCGTGTTGCACAACAGCAGTGCCGTGGTTTTGATGATCTACGTTTTTGGATGGATTGATCTGATCAGAGGATGCCGCGATTTGACTGCTCATAGAATCATGAGGCATTTCAGTTTGTGTTCGATTTTTCTCGCGATCCATCGCATGAAAGAGCGGAAAAATAGTGACAAGTTCCAGATTATTTTCAACGTGAGAACCAAAACTGCCATCCGCAACAGCATTATTCAGTTCTCCCCACAGATGTGGATCTTCGAAGGGATTAAAAGCTTTTTTGCTATCCCTTGATATTGCTACGAGTTGTTGAGAATTTTTTTCAAGAACAGCAATGGTTCCAATATCCGGATTTTCCTTTCGGATTTCCGTAATGATATGTTGCAGGTCGCTGTCTGATCGAACCACCATCGCAGTGTGGTTGATTGTGCTGGATAGAAGTTTTGCCCGGTTCACAAGCTGGTTTTGAAGATGTGATTCAGCAACATTGAACGTAGCCCATGCGGCAGCGATCGTGACAATGATTGCCCCGAACGAAAACGCGAACAGGAATCTCGCTCTCAAAGAACGTCTCAAGGCCGTCCAAAAACGCAACTGCATACTTGTACTTTCTTCACTCATCACACAGCGTCTGTACACTGATGTACGGCTTTGCCCAAAACCGTATCAAGCTGTAGCAAGTAAAGGTGAATATTGACTAAAATGTACTAATTGCTATCAACAGATTTGGTGCGCAGTTGATTATTCCATTGTGGTAGCAGAAGTTTTTTTGGTAGAAAGGACGCTTCCCAGTTGGTCAGAAAATTGCGTTTTTTGAGTTTGTCCTGATAGGTCAATAAACCTACTCCCAAATGTATTGGCAGGAATGGGCTGGTGTCTTCAAATGGAGCGAGCGCTGTTCGGTACTCTCTTAAAATCGGAATCAAGTCTGAATTTTTTGCAATCGCTTCCTGACCAGCGTTAGACAAAAGAAAATCCAGAAATCGTTTTGCGTGTGAGACATGAGCCGCATCACGGTGAATAAATGCGGTGCGCGCCATCACGATTGTGTAGTCATTGAACATCAAAACGCCGATATCGGGGTTTTGCCTGGCCCGGGCCAATGCATAGGATCCAATTAGATTGTAACCAAGTATGAGTTTTCCGCGGGCAATGTCATCCAGAATATCGGATGTGCAGCAATAAGTTCTGGGATTGGCACGCCCAAAGCTTTCCATAAGCCGGAATATCTGGTTGCTTTGAATAGCGTCCTGAGTGGCAAACAAATATCCGCTGCCCGCATCACGAATATCATATGTGCCAATACGATTATTAAAAAAAACGGGAAAATCCCGCATGATACTTGCAAGGTCAGATCGTGTTTTTGGATGCATGGCCTCGGGAAACATGCTTTTGTTGTATGCAAGAACCAACGGTTCAAATGTAAATCCATAAAGTTCATTTCGCCATTGGGCCCAGTCTTCAATATCTATGGCGCCAACAAGATTGTGTGGGCGCGCCATGCCTTCATTGACTAGTTTTACCTGTAAATCCATGGCCGAACTGATAACAATGTCAACGGGATATGACGGATCGTCCCGATGTTTCCGGATCGTTTCAAAGAGTTCATTTGCGTCAAACTCCTGATAGGTAATATGGATATCGGGATTTAGAAGTTCAAATTTCCTGATAAGACTTTTAATGGCTTTTGTGTCGGTAGCACTCAGGATGTTCAGTGTCCCGGGTTCCGTTGCTCGCGAGAGTGAGGAGAGGAATATAAGAACCAGAAGAGCCAGTACAAGGCGGATCATTCCAAACCTCCATTGGTAAAATCAAGGCGCACACGTAAACCACCCGACGGTGAGTTTTGTAGTGACAATGTTGCTTTGTGGCTCAATGCCACCGCATTCACAATCGCCAGTCCAAGTCCAGAACCTGTATCTCCCAGGGTATCTGAATAAAATCTTTCGAGAACTTTTTTGTGTTTGTCTTTCGCGATGCCTGGACCTTCATCATCAACAATAAGGCTAACGCCGGATTGGTGTTTACATATTCGGACGTCAATTTTGTTGGCTGGAGGTCCGTGGCGAACAGCATTGTCCAGTAGATTACGCAAGGCTTCTCGCAAGGAAATTGGATCACCGCCGATGATGTCAGACTCCCCGGCAAGATCATCCAGAATAAATGCAAATTCGATATGTGAGTGAATTTGATCCCGGACGATTTGTTCCAAAGTACTTCTTGCCAGATCGACCAGGCTAAAATTACTGGTTTCCTGCTTGTCAGCGCGATGAATGACCATTGCGTGGGACAGGAGTTGATTGTTTAACCTGATTGTTCGCTGTACCTGGCAGTCGGCACGTTGAAGCCGCTCTCGCATGGCCTCAAGACTGGTCTCCTGGGTCGCCAGGCCGAGCTGGCCCTGTAAGGTTCCCAGAGATGTCCGGGTTTGGTGTGTGACATCCGCAATAAAATCTTGTGAATGCTCAAGGCTGTTTTTGAGACGCTGGATGTAAGCATTAATCGACGAGATCAGGCTCGCTATTTCCCGCGGTGGTTTGACCTGCAGGAGCTTGAAATCAGTAACTTCACGCTGGCGTAAGTCCTCTTCAATGGCAATGAGTGGATGCAGTGCCCTGTTAATTCCGATCCAGATGAAAAACAATCCGACCAGCGTGACAATCAGTGCGATGGAAAACCCGTTGATTATCAAATCGGTTCGCAGTGAATTGCGTGCCCGGCGTGTATGGCCTATTTGGACTATAACGGTGTCGGAGTGTGACCCTTCTGTAAGCAGTCGGGATTGTACAATGAAGTGAGCGCGCTCCAGACTGTACCATGCATCAAAATAGTATGGTATTTTGTCATTTACAATGACATCGGGCAACGGCAGTTGAGAGTCTCCGGTGATGGTTGTACCGTTTTGGGAATAAATTCGGTAGAAAACCCGATCGTCGCGCGCCAGACCAACTGTTTCCATTGCTGAATAGGGAATATCAACGCTTATGCCCTGGGTGGTAAGAAATGTATGTTCAAGAATAACAAGTGCCGCGCCGCTCAACAAACGATCATAGGACTGGTTTGCAGCATCATCTGCATAGCGCCACAACCCGATTGATATTATACTCAGTATGGCGATGAAGCCTGCCAACATGCCCAACAACAGCCGTTGCCGCATGGATTGGCGACGTTTAGTCCGGGGCATCATTAACATGGGCAATATATCCCAGCCCGCGTATGGTTTTCACAAAAAACGGAGATCTATCCAGTTTCTTGCGCAAGCGGGTTATGAGTTGTTCTATGGCATTTAGTGTTGGGGCTTCTTCAAATGTATAAATTCTGTCAGCAATATCTTCCTTGGACAAAACCTGTCCCAGATTATTTAGAAACACCTCGAGTAATTGCACTTCTCTGTTGCGCAATTCTACATCCACGCCATCAATCGTGGCACATTTTGAAGCCATATCGAAAACGAAATTTCCGTTTATGAATTCATTGCGGGCATTTCCGGCCTTGCGTCTTGCAAGCGCGCGACATCTGGCGGAAAGTTCCCGAAAATCAAAAGGTTTGAGAAGGTAATCATCCGCCCCGGCATCAAGGCCGATTACACGATCATCAATTTCCGATCGTGCAGTTAATATGAGTACAGGGGTCTTATCCTTGCGGGCTCTCATGGATCTCAGAATTTCAAACCCACTTTTTCCCGGTAAATTTATATCCAGCAAAATCAGGTCGAATTGTTTGTGCCGCAAAAGCTCGTTAGCCTCTTCACCATCGCATTCCAGATCAATGGCATGGCCTTCATTTCGAAATCGTTCAATGACAGTTTCCGCAAGTTCCCGATTGTCCTCGATATAAAGCATCCTCATTTTACCAGCCTAGCTATTTGCTAATGACAGGTCAACAATTGTGAACTGCCAAAATACGGTCGTGCAAATTGTTATATGGCAAAATAGTCAATTAAGGGTGTCAGCATCCGGTCAGTTTGCCGTCATGATGTTGTCAGGCACGTATGGCAAGGTCGATCTGTCAGTGGAGGAATATGTTTTTTGTTCAACTGGATTGAATGAAGATTTCGCTGGTGTCTGCCTGATTGTACTACAATTTATTACCAAAAACTGGAATATTTTGGTATCAAAACTGTTTCAAACTTCGTGCCTTGGCACGAATGGTAGCCTGATTTATTTTTTCAGGAATCTGGCCCGGTCTGTTTTGCCCACCGCCACTCAGACCGGGTTTTACTATTTGTAGCTACGGTTTTCACCATGGTTTATTGATTGTCTCCTGATAATTTATTTCATCTTCCTGTTTCCAGTTGTGCCGATATTCTGGCTGCAATCCGTTCTCCTGCATCCAGAGCGCCCTCGATCAACCCGGGGCTGCGAGCTGATGTTTCTGCGGATGTGAAAAAAACTCGTTCGTTGAAATGCGCCCCCCTGATAAACCCGGGCATGACTTCTGGATGAGCGGGTGATGTTTCAAGATCCGTCCCGGAGCAAATATGTGGCTCGCCCGCCCAGTCCTGAATTGTCAATTTTAAAGGTTTACGAGCAAGCTCTCCGAAGCAATGAACGAGTTGCTCTATAATTGCCTTGTGCAATCGCGACTGAAGTTCTGACCTGCCTTGGTGTGGTACCCCGACAAAGCCAAAAAGTGCAGTAGCTTTGCCGTCGAATGAGCAATGATCATGGACTTCAACCAGTGGTCCGGAATGACTGGCAATACGCCCTGATAATCCGCTCTTCCGCCAAAATGCGTGCGGATACTCAATAATTGCCTTGGCTTGTGTGGCCATCCAGGTCGGAGTTATTTGAAGCATCGAAGACAATTGTGGTGCCATTTCTGCTGGCCAGTTTATGCTCTGATGCGCCATGCGAGGAGGCACTGCGATGATAAGTTTTTTTGCATGTATAATCTGCTGCGCTGGATTGTTGGTATGAATACGCACTCCATCCTCGAACAACTCAACACGATCAATCGCACTTTCAAGGTTGATTTTTGAACGGGGAAATGCCTTGAGCAATTGATTGACCATGGCCCTGGGCCCACCCTTTATACGGCGTATGCCATGTTGCCCGGGTAACATCTGTCGATATACATCGCTGTCGGCATTTGTTTCGACAATAGCGTCCCCGTTGTCAAACTGTTCAAAACTCTCCAATCCGAGAGTGTCCAGCCATTTTGCTGCGACAGGTTGATATTCGGGCCAGATCCAGGTGGGACCAAGATCAAATTGTGAATTTTCATGAAGAGATGACGTTACCGAGTGAATGCGTCCCCCCGGCCGATCCGACGCCTCAAATATCTGGAAATCCACATTCTGTTTTGATAACAGGTACGCTGTTGTCAAGCCTGACAAGCCAGCACCCGCAATGATGATTTCGCAATTCGGGGTTTTTTCCTGAGCCATTAACTTCACCAATAATTTGTCTATCTATAGGTAGATATGCATCCGGATGGTGGATGTAAAGACCTGTAGATATTGCGCAGTTAATTTCTTTATAGAGTGGTTATCAAAAACAAGACGCGATGTTCCACTCATGTTAAGAAAAACGGTCTTCTCATGTTGGAGTACCATTGTGAATATCGAGATTTGGTTATTGTTTGGGTTCACTATCGCCATTGCGTCTGCAATTCCTGGTCCCAGTTCACTGGTTGCTCTGACACATGGTGTGCGATTCGGCTGGAAACGCGGGATGATTACTGCGGCAGGGACGACATGTGCTTCCTGCATCCAGGCWTTTATAGCCGTTTTGGGTCTTGGCGTTGTGATTGCGAAATCCGGATTTCTATTTCTGATGATTAAATATGCCGGTGTGCTTTATTTGATATATCTKGGAATTCAGTTGTTTCGCCATGCGGGTGCGGGAATGCAGTTTGAAACTGCAAAAGGTGATCATACCCGGTTTTCGACTGTCAAATTATTCACCAACGGATTTGTGGTTGCTGCTGGAAATCCGAAAGCTATCGTGTTTTTTACTGCCTTGTTCCCGCAATTCCTTGAAGAGATTGGAACCGGGCTGTTTGAAGCAACCGGTGTAATTGTTATGATCGGTATCATCGCATTTCTGAACAGTCTGGCCTATGCATTTATAGGCTCGCGATTGCGTGGCGCGATTCTGACGCCCACACGACAAGCCTGGTTTAACCGGATCACGGGTGGACTTTTTATCGGTGGTGGACTTGGTATTCTTGCTGCGAGTCGATGAGTTAAATTTGTCATGAAATACACATTCGCAGTTGACAAATAATCCCAACATTCTTAACTGGTGCCGTTGTCAGGGGAGTCCCGCTTAAGGGACTGAGAGGCTAATAGCGCAATTGCGCGGTGAAGCGACCCTTTGAACCTGACCCAGTTGAGACTGGCGTAGGAAGTACATGGTGGTCGCCGCTATTGCCGGTTTTGATCATTCAGAACGGCAGTAATATGCCGTTTTCCTGCATCCGTTCAAATCTGATGGTCTTTTTGAGTGAATACTTGAGGAGAATTCGATGAACGCACTGACACCGGTTGTTACCGAAGGGCCGTTGCCCGCATCCCGTAAAATTCATTTTTCCGGAACTCAATATCCAGATATTCGTGTGCCCATGCGAGAGATCGCGGTTCATCCTACCGCTGGCGAACCGCCGGTCATTGTTTATGATTCGTCCGGACCCTATACGGATACAAACGCGAGCACAGACATCGATAAAGGTCTGGCGCAATTGCGCCGGGACTGGATTGTTTCCCGTGGTGATGTGGAAGAATACAAAGGCCGTGAAATTCAATCTGCGGATAATGGTTTTGTTTCCGGAAAACGCCTGACCGCAGAATTTCCCGTTAAGGCGCATCCATTTCGCTCGAGGGGAGGCAAGGCTGTTACCCAGATTGCCTATGCAAGAGCAGGCATAATCACCGCAGAGATGGAATATGTTGCAATTCGGGAAAACCTGGGTCGTCAGCAACAGACCAATGCAATGGAGCGTGATGGCGAGGATTTTGGTGCAGAAATCCCCGATTTTGTGACACCGGAATTTGTGCGCAGCGAGATCGCGCGTGGTCGCGCAGTCATTCCCTGTAATATCAATCATCCGGAATGCGAACCGATGATCATCGGACGCAATTTTCTCGTCAAGATCAACGCGAATATGGGAACGTCTGCAGTGACGTCTTCAATGGCGGAAGAAGTTGACAAGATGGTCTGGTCGATCCGCTGGGGTGCCGATACCGTGATGGATTTGTCAACGGGGCGCAACATTCACAACACGCGTGAATGGATCGTGCGCAATTCACCTGTGCCGATCGGGACCGTGCCAATTTATCAGGCGCTGGAGAAGGTCAACGGAATTGCCGAGGATCTAACCTGGGAAGTTTTTCGCGATACGCTGATCGAACAAGCCGAACAGGGCGTTGATTATTTTACGATTCACGCAGGTGTTCGGCTGCACCATGTTCCAATGACGGTCAATCGTATGACCGGCATCGTATCACGTGGGGGCTCGATCATGGCCAAGTGGTGTCTGCATCACCACCGTGAGAGTTTCCTTTATGAGCACTTCGATGAAATGTGCGATATTCTACGTAGCTATGATATCACATTTTCGCTGGGGGACGGGT
>JAESRR010000064.1 GCA_016764535.1 Cohaesibacteraceae bacterium
AAAGTCCTCAGCGCGTATTCTGTCGATGGCGAATTGAATGCGGCCGGATGGTTTGCAATTAACTGGACCATTTTGCCGGTTCTGGCCGCGAGCCTGATATTATTGGCAACGTTTAGTTGGAGCAGACTGGGTAAATCGTCAATTTCGAATTGAGTTTAGAGGGCGAAATTATCGCCCTCCAATCTACATAAACCGGATTAGTTTCCACCGCCGGTTAGATCACCRATACCCGGACCTGTTGAACCGGCACCGCGCAGAATTTGGCCAATAAAGCTTTCTTCCTTGGTGATGGTTCGGGTGACTCTTGTGCTGAATGTWGTAACCCTGCCATCTTCCAGACCGTATCTGGCGACGTTTTTAACACGACCTTCTGTATTGAAATAAATGGCCGTAATATTTTGATCGACAATTCTGGTGGCCATGAAAGCGACAGGCCGAGATCTTGTCTGGGAGATGTAATAAAATACTTCACCTCCGAAATCTGCCGTGGTTGAAGGGGTGCCTACAAGTAACAAGACCTGTTCACGACTCGCTCCTTCGGGTATTTGTTCAAGAGTGTCATCGTTGATCACGTATCCATGCGTAAATTTTTCTTCTGTGATACTGCAGGCACTCAACAATCCGGCTGAAGCAATCATTACAGCAGTCAGGGTGCCACGGGAAATTCGATTGGCTCTGCGGCCGGTGTTCACCACATTAAACATGATGTTCATATTACTCCTGACAAAAGTCCTGATGCTTGAAACTGTACTTGGCATTGTGGGTAACCCGCGCTAGATAAAAATGCAAATTTGAAAGCCGGGATCTTAAAAAAGGACCTCAGAAATCGTTTCTTTCCTAAATCGTCSCAAGTTGGATAAAAAAGCTGYTCGCWRTTTATACGATGCTATCGTGGCACAAGCGCGGCAGCAGGAATTATATACACATTGCAATGTGCCCGACACCCTTGATGGCAGATTTGAGATGATCGTGCTCCATCTCCACGATGTGTTGGTTCGTTWGTCAAATTGTCGGGAAGCTGAAGAAGAATTTAATCGTCAACTTGTAGAAATATTTTTTGAAGATATGGACATTTCACTGAGAGAAATGGGGATTGGAGATATTTCTGTTCCCAAGAAAATAAAGAAAATGGTTCAGGCGACTTATGGTCGCTTCAATGCATATACCGATGCGGGCAAACCTGATGGCACCGGCTTGCAGGAAATTATGTGCCGGAATATTTTTTCCGATCATGATGTCATTCAGGAACCCGCAAGGCACCTTGCAAAATACGCCGGGAATGTTCAAAAACATTTGCGGGATTTGGACGACAAACTAATTTTGGCAGGTAACCTTCGATATCCCGGGATGTCGATCCTGTGTGGAGAAGTCAAATGACACGAACTCGGACCAACTTGTTATCCATCCTGTTTACAGCCAGTCGGCTTAAACACACCGGTGACTATTTTAAAGAAACTGCAAATGCGGATACTTGCAAAGCGCTGTGTGAAAAATACAAATTGCAGAACCTGGAAGATTATAAAATAGAGGGTCAGATTTTCCGTTGGAAAAAGGGCGGTGCGCGGATTACCGGCAAAATTACTGCGGATATCGTGCAGTCCTGTGTTGCAAGCCTTGCGCCCGTTGCCGCGCGCATTGATGAAGATGTGAATGTTCATCTGGTGCCTGAGGGCTCAAAGCTGGCACGCAAGGATAGTGATTCCCCGGCGGGAGGAATTCTCATTAACGATCCGGAAGGTCAGGATATTCCGGAAGTGTTCCACGATGACAGCATTGATGTCGGATTGCTATTTGAGGAATATTTTTCGCTTGCCATGGATCCCTATCCCAGGAAGCCGGGCGTGCCGGTGATGGAACATATAGAGCATCTTGAAGATGATGAGGTGATTGTAGACTCGCCTTTTGCAGCCCTGGCGGGACTTAAATCCGATTCAAAATGATCCATTGCAATTTGTTTTGGACAATAAGCGGTTGTGTCCCACCTGAAAAACGGTATTGTCCTGGCGATTCCGGGATATTCCGTAGAATTGAATTATTTGACCGCATTAGGTCAATGATCGGAAATCCAGACCGCGTTGGACCGATATTTTATGACCAGTACAATTACTATCTCAATCGACGTTATGGGTGGGGATGTTGGCGCTGCAATGGTCATTCCCGGCCTTGATGTGGCACTGACAAGACATCCGGATATTCGATTTATATTATTTGGCGATGAAACGATAATTACTGAATTACTCGGTCAATATCCCCGTGTGCTCAAGGCTTCGGAAACGCGTCATACAGACGTTGCGATTACCATGGACCAAAAACCCAGTCAGGCACTTCGAAAAGGCCGGCGGGTGTCTAGTATGTGGCGTGCAATTGATGTTGTAAAAACCGGAGAGGCGCAGGTTTGTGTTTCAGCTGGAAACACCGGTGCACTTATGGCAATGGCGCGATTTTGTTTACGCACAATGTCAAGTATTGAACGGCCGGCAATTGCGGCAATATGGCCAACTTTGCGTGGTGAAAGCATTGTTCTTGATGTTGGTGCAACAATGGGGGCTGACGCACAGCAACTCGTGGATTTTGCTGTTATGGGCGGTGCGATGGCAAGGGCATTGTTCGAGATAGAAAAGCCTTCCATTGGATTGCTTAATATTGGCGTTGAGGAAGTAAAAGGCGTCGAGGAAGTTCGCGAAGCTGGTAGTATGCTCCGGGAATCGGATCTTCCAATGATTGCCTATCATGGTTTTGTTGAGGGCGATGATCTGGGGCGCGGCACAGTTGATGTTGTTGTGACAGAAGGGTTTGCCGGAAATATAGCGTTAAAAACCGCCGAAGGAACGGCAAGACAAATTGCCAGTTATCTTCGTGATGCGATGAGCAGAACATTATTGGCTAGAATCGGATACTTTTTTGCCCGTTCAGCATTTAAATTACTCAGGGAAAAGATGGATCCTCGCAAGGTGAATGGCGGAGTGTTCCTGGGTTTGAATGGCGTTGTAATAAAAAGTCACGGCGGAACCGATGCAGAGGGATTTGCCGCCGCTGTGGATCTTGGCTACAACATGGCGAAAAATGATCTGTTGGAAAAAATCAATATGGATTTAACTCTCTATCATCGAAGCAGGAGTGATTCGGGCAATGCGTCCGGGGAGGGTGTGTCTTGAGTATTATTCGATCCGTTGTTCTTGGATGTGGCAGTTATTTACCAAAAAACTGCGTCACCAACGAAGAACTTGCCAAACGTGTGGATACAACTGACGAGTGGATTGTTCAACGTACCGGAATTCAGCAAAGACATATTGCAGCTGAAGGTGAATTTACCTCTCATTTGGGTTTGGCAGCAGCAAAAGCGGCTATTGCCAATGCCGCGATCGACGTGCAATCGATTGATTTAATAATTCTAGCAACTTCAACTCCCGATAACACATTTCCTGCAAGTGCAGTTTCCATCCAGCATGAACTTGGTATTCACCACGGTGCTGCCTTTGATATGCAAGCTGTGTGTTCCGGATTTATCTTTGCGATGACCACTGCCGATATGTACATCCGTTCGGGCCAGTTCAAGCGTGTTTTGGTGATTGGCGCAGAAACATTCTCCAGAATCATGGATTGGGAAGATCGCACAACCTGCGTTCTTTTTGGCGATGGAGCAGGCGCAGTAATACTGGAAGGCCAGGAAAGTGCCGGTGAAACAGCGGACCGGGGAATTTTAACAACGCATTTGAGATCTGATGGACGACATCGGGATAAATTGTTTGTCGATGGCGGCGTTTCATCGACTCAAACTACCGGGCATCTACGAATGCAGGGACGCGAAGTCTTCAAACACGCGGTGGGCATGGTCACTGATGTTATTGAAGATGCGTTTAAGGCTACAAACACGACTGCTGATGATCTGGACTGGTTTATACCACACCAGGCTAACAAACGAATCATTGATGCGAGTGCGCGTAAACTCAAAATTCCGGGTGAAAAAGTTGTGACAACCGTGCAATGGCACGGCAATACGTCCGCAGCATCGATCCCGCTTGCTATAGATCATTCCGTGCAAAAAGCGATGGTAAAAAAAGGCGATCTTGTCATGCTTGAAGCAATGGGCGGTGGCTTTACCTGGGGATCGGTTTTGTTACGGTGGTAAGATTTCAATCCTGCCATTGTGCAGGTTGACGAATGCATTGACAGGCAATAGATTATCCCGGGGTATAATTAATTGCTTGAATTCGCGGCTGTTTTGGAGAGGAGCGAGAATGGGGGGCAAAACGATTACGAGGGCCGACCTTTGTGAAGCGGTTTATCAAAAGGTTGGACTTTCACGAACAGAATCTGCCGAATTGGTTGAGGCTGTTTTATCGGAAATGAGCGAGTGTTTGCTTGAAGGTGAGGTCGTTAAGTTGTCCTCATTTGGTTCTTTCGTTGTTCGCTCCAAGGGTGAACGGATTGGAAGGAATCCAAAAACCGGCGAAGAAGTTCCTATATCACCCCGCAGGGTGATGGTGTTCAAGCCGAGCAATGTGCTCAAGAAAAAAATCAACGATTCATTGTCATGAATGAATGTGGTAGTTCGCCTGTTTTCGGGGGATATTAATGCCAAAAGCGGCGGATGCGTTTCGAACGATCAGTGAAGTTGCCGATGATCTGAACCTGCCCCAGCATGTACTACGATTCTGGGAATCGAGATTTTCACAAATTCGCCCTATGAAACGGGGCGGTGGGCGTAGGTATTATCGTCCCGATGATGTGTCTTTGCTGTTTGGTATCAGAACATTGCTGCATGAGCAGGGATATACCATCAAGGGTGTCCAGAAGATTCTGAAGGATCAGGGCATTAAATTTGTGCTGTCATTGTCCGTCAATTCTTCTGTAGATATATTGAATGCACAATCTCCGGATACTATTGTGAATGTAACCCAGGCTACTGCACCCGCAATTGTTCAGGTTCAGGAAAACGCCGTCTCTGATTCTATTCCGGCAGCCACACGAAACTCATTTCCTGAAGTATCAGCGCTGCCGGTTGGGGAAGCACAGATACGAATACAATCTGATAAGAACAATCTAAAACACCGGGAATCCAAACCTGTGAGTGAATCTGGACACTATTCAGGACAGTCGGGAGTGGGAATACTTACAAAACTTGGAAAAGAAGATATTCGGCTTCTGCAATCGACACTGTTTGAATTGGCTGAATGCAAAAAAATACTTGATGAAACGATTTAGATAAATCAACGAAACACTTCAAATTGATATTGTATTTCAATCTGGCAAATCTGCAGAGATTAAAATCCTGGTGATATAATGGTCGGAGCGATAGGATTCGAACCTACGACCCCTTCACCCCCAGCGAAGTGCGCTACCAGGCTGCGCTACGCTCCGACACATATGTGTTATAGTGCCGCCATCTCCAAAAAACAATCACATCAGCAACTGATACAGATTTGTTTTACACGGATATTGTAATTTATTTCCATGTAATCTGCATATTCTGGGCAGTGGATATTTCTTTGGCTGATTGCCGGTGAGCAAGGATTGCTTCTTTCCTTCTGGAGAGATATTCCGCACCAATGAAGCCCCAGACAAATCCATTCAGTACATAAAAATGACGCCAGTGATCTGTATCAATCAAACCGCCTATGATGATGTGGCCCAGCCAGACAATAAAAGACACTTGTAAAAGGGATTGCCAGGGCCGCGTTTTAAAAAGCAAAGGTACCGATAGCACCAGGGTGCAAAGCACGAGCAGTATGTAACTGATGAAACCGGTCCAGCCATATGCAAGCAGCATTTTCAAATAGGTATTGTGCGGATCCTGGACAAAGTTTTTACCAAATTCCAGCGCACCGATACCAAAAGGTTTCCTTGCAGCCAGATCAAATCCGAACGCATGCTGGGTAAACCGTGTGTCATCGTAATTTTTTTTCAGTGACAACCGTTGGTCAAGAATGTCAGTAACAGCATCGAGTGTAAGTGCCGCCATCATGGCTGCAAAGAGAAACAGCGCTCCGATAAAGACAATCAGTACGATTCGGCTTTTTTTGCTGAAATTCAATTCAGTGAGAAATGAAAGTCCGATAATTCCGGCAACGCTTAATGCAGTGAGGCCCCAGGCCGCCCTGGAGTAACTGAGAAAAATTCCAACAATCAGGATAAAAAACACGGGTACAATTTTGAGGCTTTTTTGCATTGGCCACTGGATTAAACAACTCACCAGATAGACTGTGGGAAATATCAAATATGGGCCAAATACATTAGGATCTTTAAAGGCTCCCTTTGCCCGGCCATATAATGTGAATATCTCCCCTCCCGGAATGAGGTTAAAATAACCCAGTATGCCAAGAAGGGCGGTTCCGGTCGCTGCAGCTACCAAAGCGATTGCAATTAGATTGCCATACTTTACCGGGTTGCTGGATATTAGAGCCGCGTAGAATACGGCAGTGAAAGCAAGAAACACCGATACCGCAATGTATATTGGCTCGTCATCGATCACTCTTGATTGGGAAATGGCGAGTATCCCGCCAGCATTTATCAGCAGCCAGAATATGAAAAGTGGTAATATGTATCGATTTAATGTGAGCCCGGATAGAAAATAAAATCCAATCGCCGGAACCATCAGCATTTCATAAAAAGAAGGTTCCCGAAGGACAAACCCGCTCGAAAATACAGCGGCAAACAATAAATACGTCAGGATGGATTCAGTTGAAATGTGCCACGCACCCAGTTGAACACTCACCACACTCCTGTTTGAATTCAATACGCACCTTCCTGATTAAACAGTCGAAAAGGTGTTAGGAACAGTATCTTTAAGTCAAATAGCAGAGACCAGTTTTCGATATAATATAAATCGTGGTCGATCCGTGCCTCGAGTTTTTCAGGTGTATTGACTTCACCGCGCCAGCCATTGATTTGTGCCCATCCGGTGATGCCTGGTTTAACCCGGTGACGCGCCATGTACCCGTCAACGACCTCTTCCCATAGTTTTTCATTGGTTTGGCTATTCTGAACATGTGGGCGCGGCCCAACCAGAGACAGGGAGCCAACAAGAACGTTAAATAATTGTGGGAGCTCATCGATACTTGTCCGGCGAATAAATGCGCCGACCCGCGTCACTCTGGGATCATTTTTTGTCACAGATTTTGCAGCTTTTATGTCAGCCTGATCATGATAAAGGGATCGAAATTTGTACACCATGATGCCTTCGTTGTTAAACCCGTCCCGTATTTGTTTGAATATGACCGGGCCTTTGCTTTCCAGTTTAATTGCGATAGCCGTCGCGATCATTATTGGAAAAAGCAAAACAATGGCAAGGAGTGTAAAAACCAGGTCGAAACACCGCTTGAGTACCGAGTCCCAGTCCGCAATAGGCTTGTCAAATATTGGCAGAACCGGCATTGCTCCGAGATAGGAATAGGATCTGGGGCGAAAGCGGAGTTTGTTGGTATGAGCGGCCAATCGAATATCAATCGGCAATACCCAAAGGCGTTGTAACATTTCCAGAACTCTGCGTTCTGCTGTTATTGGCAACGTGACGACGAGCAGATCAAGTTTGCTGATTCTTGCAAATTCCACGAGATCGGTGACGGTTCCCAGTTTTTTATACCCACCAACATCTACGGGAGAACGATCGTCGCTCCGATCATCAAACACACCACAGATTTTGATGTCGGACTCCTTGTCGGATTCAATGGACGCTATGACATCTTCAACTGGCGTGCCACCGCCAACTATGGCGATGCGACGTTCCAGTTTGCCCGATACTGTCCAGCCATGAACAACCTTGCTTACAACAAAGCGTAGAAAAACCAGCGCGAACAACACCGATACATACCAAAGCGTCAGCCACTCCCAAATATTATTGTCAAGCTTGCCAATCATCCACGCCATAAAAGTGCCAACTGCAACAACAGTACTCCATGCCAGTGCAACTCTGACAATCCCGTAAACCGTACTCTTCAGGCTTTGCATTGAATAGCCGTCACCGGAATAAATAAGCATGACGGCAACAAACGCAGCACCGGTTGTTGGAAGGACAATAAGAGAATTAAATCCAGTAGTAGCAGCAGTTAGAAGTATGTGGACCAGCACTCCGGAGAATGCGATTAATAGCCCCTCAAACAACTGCAGCACGCCTGATACAACTATCGGGGACAATTTTTTACCGGAGAAACTTTCCGCAATCAATCGGGCTTCAGAACTCAGCTTGACCGCCGGTTTTCTTGTTTTTTGATCTTCTCGCGCAGCGGCCATAATAGCATCCTGGCTAAATTGGCTACCCTGTTCAATATTGCGCATAGTTCCTGCCCCGTTTGCTCCGCCTGTCCGGACAGAATATCCCAAACCGTTTAACGCATTGTTGAACGATTGGCGTCAGTAGGTGGTTCGGATTGGAAATCTGCAATTGGTGTTAACGAATTCCTATGCATTCGGCAATTGAGCAATGCCCGTTCGTAAAGGGTCGACATGTGTGACGTCATTACTTCAACTGAAAACAAGGATCTTATTTCTATAGAAAGCGAGATGGCTCTGTCGGCAGCAGAATCCTGATCGTCCAAATTGGATTGCATGGCGATTGAGAGGGCTTCCACGTTTCCCGGAGGGATCAAGTGCTTGCTGTGGTTTGCAAAAATTTCCGGTATGCCTCCCACTGATGTAGCGATCAGCGGCATTTGAGCAGCAATAGTCTCCAATACTATATAAGGCATGGATTCCGCTCTCGAAGGGACGACATTGGTTCGCGCGAGGCTAAAGGCCTGCCGTGCGGGCATCGGGTCATGAAAAGTGATATATTTTTCCAAACCCAGTTCAATGGAGAGGTTTTGGTAACGCAATCTGTCCGGTCCATCACCAACCATATGTGCGGTGGCATTGAAGCCGTTTGCATGCAAATTGGCTATGGCCTTGATGAATACATCAGTACCCTTGATGTCCCGCATCATGCCAATATACAAAAAATCCGCTATTGACCCGTCGCCTTTGGGTGCGACCGGCTCAAACTCACTGGCGCGCAATCCGTTATATGCAAATCCCCAGGGCACTTGTGGATGCCCAACCTTGGCACCATAAGCCCGCATTTCATAATCGCCAACAAATATCAAACTGTCTGTGATTTTTTCCATCATTCGTTCGATGAAAAAAAATACACGACCCTTCAAACTGGTGCGTGAAAAATGCAGCATGCCACCATGCGGGCAATAGAATCGCACGATTTTCCGACCCATGAGCCGTAGCAAGGTAGCGCTGAGCCTGCCCAGTACGCCACCTTTTGATCCATGGGCATGCATCACATCGGGACGCATGTCTGCCATACATTTTATCATACGAAAAAGAGCAGGAATATCGCCGGGGCCGGGAGTTTCAGGTATCGGAAATCGAACAATGCCAAGTTTGAAATCGCCACTTGCTTCTGCAATTTTCCGGCTCTCAAAATCTCCGCCGGTTTTAGAATCAAGAATCAATCCAACTTCAAGACCATTGCGTGCCTGTTCGTGGGCCAAATCAAGAATGTGTCGAAAAATCCCGCCAATGGGCGCGCGAACACAATGTACCACACGCATGGGCCTTGTTGATTGCATTGCAGCCTCCCGAGCTGCCAGGCAAGACCCGTATTTTTATAAAAGACGTTCTTTGACGTATATTGTATCGCCGGGTCGCACTGGATCAGTCAAGCGTACGCGGCCGGTTATGATTTTCCCGTTAACATTTCGCGTAATATCCACGTATCGCTGGGACGCCCTGGCAGTGAAACCGCCTGCCACAGCAATGGCATTTTGGACTGTCATGCCGGCCACATATATATATTGACCTGAACTGTTCACTTCTCCCAGAATGAAAAACGGTCGATATTGTGCAACTTCCACAGTTACATCCGGTGTCCGAATAAATCCGTTTGCCAGCTGTCGTGCAATCGATAGTTCGACTTCCCCGGTGGTGGCCCCTCTTGCGGCAACGGCTCCGATTAACGGCATGGACAAATATCCGGCCTGATCAACGGTATAGTCATTGCTCAGGTCTGCCTGATCAAATACAACAACCCTGAGGCGGTCTCCGGAATCAAGTGTATATGGCTGCGTTAAAACCTTGTGGAACGCACTACCTGCAGGGCGATATGAGGAACAGGCACTTAAGGTCACTGCAAGGCAAATTACTACTAATAGAAAACGGGCGTACATTCTGTCACCGGAGTTATGGAATCATACGTTCCAGTAACGTGAATTGTAGTTAATGAAGCGTAAAACTTTACCAGGTCGTATATATAATTTTGTGGGCTGCTCGTATTAATTAGTTTGCATCATCGCCCAATGTTAACTCCGCGGTTACCATAAACTGTCAAACTGATCCCAGTAATTGTCTGGAGTCAGAGTATTATGCCTTCTCGAAACACAAATTCAAACGGTCCGGTTGAATTGAGTTTGCCCGCTCTTTTAGCTTGCCTGAAACAGGCGCGCTGGAA
>JAESRR010000214.1 GCA_016764535.1 Cohaesibacteraceae bacterium
AACATTCCCATTAGCCAACCTAACCTTATTATTGGCGTAGGAAACATAGGCATACAAGTCGCCAATAAACGCTACCCTGCAGTAGATAAATTATTTATTGCTACTGATCCTAAAACGTTTCATTTACCTACTAGCCCCAATAATAACAATGCAGTGTTGTATATGACGCAACCATACTGCAAACAAATACACCTGATACAACTTCTCAACGCGCAATGGAAGACTATCAGTGTTCTTACCAATAAATCAAAACCAGTAGACATTAATGCATTACAACAATGCGCTAAAAACTACAATATGACTACATACATAGTGCAAACGACTGGTGACGAACAGCTAACAAGTAAAATAAAAGATGCCCTAAATCATTCAGATATTTGTTGTCAGATCAGGCAGCGCCGACTTTATCGAGGAACAATTCAATTTCCTCTTTCATAATCTCGGTTTGCTCGGCCAATCGTCCCATCGTTTCTTTCACAGTATGGGCAGATTGACTGGTTTCGGAAATTGCACCGGACAAATGATCAATGTTAACCGCGACACCTTCTGATCCGTCAACCGCATTCTGTGCATTTTCAGCAATGGCACCTGCTGTGGCTCCCTGCTCTTCAACTGCGGACGCAATTGCATTAGACACTTCCTGCATTTGGGTCATGACTTCCGTGATCGCATTTATCGATTTAACGGTATCTTCGGTCTCTGCCTGAATGGCATCTATTTGCTGACTTATTTCGCCGGTTGCATTTGCAGTCTGATTAGCAAGTGTTTTAACTTCCTGCGCAACCACAGCAAAGCCTTTGCCATAGTCTCCCGCTCTCGCACTTTCGATTGTCGCATTCAGAGCCAACAGGTTGGTTTGTTCTGCAATGTCCTGAATCAGGCTCACAACCGTTCCAATTTTCTCTGCCGATTTTGTCAGTGTGCCAATTTTTTCCTGTGTCGTTTTTGCGGTACGAGATGCGCGGGAAACAATTTCAGTTGATTTGTTGACCTGCCGTGAAATCTCGCCGATCGAGATATGCAATTCACTCACGCTGTGCGCCATTGAACCGACATTTTCGCTAGCTGTTGTAGACGCATCTGCTGCAGAAATCGCCCGGGCTTCTGAATCCGAAGCAATATCAACCAACTTGCCAGCTGTTGAATTCACTTCTTCGGAAGCATTGGTAACAGCACCAAGACGATCGCCGACAGCTCCCTCAAAATCACCAATGAGCTTTTGCACGACATCCTGTCGCAATGCATCCTTTTCCCGTCGTTGCTTCTGCAGGTCTTCCAGGGAAATACGTTCAATCGCACTATCCCGAAAGACAGATACCGCACGGCTCATGTCACCAATTTCGTCACTATGTGCAACATCTTCAAGTTCAATCTCTATGTCACCTTCTGCCAAAGACCCCATCCGGTCCGTGAGTCTGGATATACGTCTGGTAATTCTGTTGGAAAGAATAATCGCAACAACAGAAACCAACAACAACATGGAGAGACAGGCGATAAGCATCATGTTACGCATGTCAACAAGAGGCTGATCAATTTCACTCTGATCAAGCATTGCCACAATTTGCCAATTCGCCGCACCATATGCGACTGGAACGACAGTCATTTGTGCGGAATTGCCATTCAAGGCAACGCCGGGTGCCTGTTCAGGAGCAGCTGTCGAAGCACTCCGCGAAATTGCAGGTAAATTCAGTGTTGTTGTTAAAGGAAGTGAACCGGTATCGAATCTGCCTGTCGTGCGCAATGCAGTATCTTCACCTGCAAGTACAATTTGTCCGGTATCTCCCAGCCCAATCGGGTTATTGAGGATTGTGGTTATTTTTTCCATAGGCAATTGCGCAACAAGAATACCAACAAACCGGGTATCCTTGAACACCGGAGCGAGGAAAAACGCTGCACTCGTTTTGCCGTTCATCGAATAGGGTACTAGATCTGTGAAATAGGATTTCTGCAACGGCCCTTTCGCTTTGGCAATTTGCAATATATCCGTGGCAATTTGGCCAACTCGCGTGCTTGCCAGCGGTCCGGTTGAAATGATTGTCCCGAACTCATCTCCCTTGTGAAGGGTATAGGCAACATCGCCTTTATGGCTAATGACAAACATGTCCGGGAAACCGTGTGTTTCAAACTCGGTCACAAACAGCCCATGATATTTTTCGTGAGCAATATCATAATAACCATTTTTGGTGCCCTTTACATGTTTGTAAAGTGCGTTGCTTCCTTCACTCGCAAATGGATTTCCATCAACATAGTGTGTACGAAGTTTCGCACCATGGTCACTTTTTTGGGTTTTCCAGCCACCGTAAAACTCTCGCGTTGCATCGATGATTATGGTCCTGGAGGCAAGCGCCTCAACATGACTTTGAATTTGTCCCATGTACAATGCGACTGCTGTGGCACGTCCGTCGGTCATGGAGAGTTGTTGCTCACGGGCTAAATCCCGCGCAGTGAGCGAACCTGTCCAATATCCGGCCATTCCGACCGAAATAGCCAGCACAGCGGCCGACACGCAAATGAGAATAGGAATTCTTTTAGATAATTTAAGCTGCATATTACATCCCCCTGGCAGGGTCCATTACATATCCATACCGTTACGTCAGGATGCAGCTTGATACTTTCTGTAATATTAACACGATCGTTTTAATTTTAACCTGTTGATATATCGTCTTTATTTTTCAACAGAAGCAGTTAATTCCCGATCCAGGCAGATTCGATTCTCCACATAGCCAAATTCACAACGCGGAATAGCCTTCCAAAACCATGTGTTTGCTGGAATCAGGAAGAGAATTGTTCGTCACGAACATTGTAAGGTTTCATGTCCTGCCAATCGCGCATGAGTGCTTCAAGGCCACTGTCGCCACCATCTGGAAGAACAAGCCTGGTTGTGACGTATAAATCACCAAAAGTTCCACCTTTTTCCGGCAGTCCTTTTCCCTTCAGACGCATTGTTTTGCCGGAGCTGGTTCCCGCCGGAATTGTCAATGCCACTTTGTGTGACAGTGTCGGCACGCCAATTTTTGATCCCAAAACGGCTTCATAAAGCGTGATAGGCAGTTCGAGGCGCAAATCCGAACCATTAACTTCAAACAATTCATGTGGCACAATGTTAACAGTGATCAATGCATCACCGGATGGACCGGTAGCACTATCAAATCCCTGGCTCTTTAGTCGCATTTGCTGCCCGTGCTCTATGCCGGGTGGAATTTTAATATCCAGTGATTTTCCGGTTGGTAATTGTACCCTGATTTTTTCACCGGAGACCAGATGTTCGAGGGTCGCCGAAATTGTGACAGTCGCATCCTGGCCTTTGCTGGCTCTTGGTGATGTTCGTTGACGCTGCCCGCCCCCAAACGGGTTTCCACCACCCATGCCACCGGACTGGCCCATATTTCCAAAGATATCACTGAAAATATCATCTGCACCAAAAGGTGAGCCACCAGCTCTGCCGCCACCGAAGGGATTGCCACCACCAAATCCGTGAAACTGGGCTTTTTCCTTACCGTCTGCACCAATTTCTCCACGATCAAACTGACCGCGTTTATCCTGGTCCCCCAATATCTCATATGCCTGATTTATCTCGGCAAATTTATCCTGGGCTCCTGGATCATCCGGATTCTGGTCCGGGTGGAATTTCTTGGCAAGGCGTCTGAATGACTTCTTGATTTCAGTTTCAGAAGCGGCTTTTTGCACGCCTATTACATCGTAAGGATCTCGCATGGTTCTTCCTTATCGCCCTTCTCTACTTTTGTCAGCTCATTGTTGATTTTAAGTTGATTTGTGCTTGATATTGTTTCGATTGTTATTTTTCATATATGGTGCGAATCATTATTTTCCATGTCTCGCGGGCGAATAATTGTGGTCTGTTGCCCTTCGTATTTCCCGTTATATAATTCTTCAGGAGTTCTTCATGAACATCGACCTACTTCGCCGACTTTGTGAAACACCGGGTGTTCCGGGAAGGGAACATCGCGTCCGTGCACTTATTGAAGAAGAGATCAAAGGTCTGTTTGATGAAGTAACTATCGATGCAATGGGCTCGCTTCTTTGCAAGCGCAATCCCACCAAAAAAACTTCAGGTACACCTCAAAAAATCATGCTGTTATGCCATATGGACGAGATCGGGTTTCTAGTCTCTTTCATAAGTGACAAAGGATACATTCACATAGATCCTGTGGGCGGGTTTGATCCGCGTAATCTCTTCAGTCGACGGGTTCTTGTCTGTACCAAAAATGGCGATTTTAAAGGGGTTATGAATCCCGGTGGTAAGCCCATTCATACCCAGGCACCCGAAGATCGCAAAAAAATTCCGGAACCAACAGAATTCTTTATTGATATTGGCAAAGGTGAAGCGACGAGTGAAACCGTCCAGATTGGTGATTATGTCATCATGGATGAACCATTTCTGGATTTGGGAGACAAACTCGTTTCCAAAGCTCTGGATAATCGGATTGCGTGCTGGCTTGGCATCGAGGTTATACGCAAACTTGTCAGCGATGGACTTGATCATGCATGCGAAATTCATGTTGTGTTCACTACACAGGAAGAAGTTGGTTTACGGGGAGCACGCACCGCATCCCATGCCATTCAGCCCGATATTGGATTTGGCATAGATGTGACCCTGGCGTGTGACACACCCGGCATCCCGGAGAAGGATGCTGTAACCCATCACGGCAAGGGATTTGGTCTTCATGTCAAAGATGGCTCATTTATAGCGGATATCGATCTGATTGAAGAAATCGAGGCTATCGCAAAAGAAGATAATATACCTTGCCAACGTACAATTCTGTCTCGTGGCGGACAGGATGGAGCTGCTGCCCAACAAGCTGCTGCAGGTGCGCGTGCTGTAGGAATTGTGGTGGGCACACGCTACATCCATACAGTCACGGAAATGATACACAGATCGGATCTGGCTGCTGCCCGGGATATCATTACAGCCTATCTTGGTCGCCATTGATCGTAATCAATTCGCAAAACCACTTCCCGAAATTGAAGTGGTTTTGCTTTTTCCGATTTCGGCGTTACACTGGTCTCATGTGGGACAGTATTGCCAAATGGATTGCACAACCCGGCATCTATGACATCTATATGTTATTTGCCGTTCTGATGATGTTTGTGCCTTTGTTCATTCTTTCAAAATGGTATCGTGATCATGCGAGACACTCTGGAGGCGGCAGGCAATTACTGGCTAGAAACAAAGTGCTTTCCGGTCAGGACAATCACAAACTGCATCGTCTGTTCAAACTCGCCCGTGACATAGAAACAGGAACTTTCGGGGATGCGGTACGCCATGTCCAACATCTTGTATACGGCTTCATTTTTATTTGGCTGATTGCGATAACATTTGTATTTGGGCTGTTGGTACATTCGGGAAATTTTCGATAAAACCACCAACAGTCGAACAGCTTTCCGGAAACGAATTCATCCCAGGGCCATCCACCGCGATTTTGCATACCCACACCTGCTTGCATAGCCACACCTGCTTGCATAGCCACACCTGCGGATTGGTCAAATTTACAGACCAATCTGCAGCTTTAATCGAATGTCTTGCAACATATCGTGTTATTCAGGCAGGGGCCCATTCCAGGCCGACGCTTCGATTTTGTGGCCATCAGGATCTCGAACAAAACACCCATAGTATGGTTCACCATATTCCGGTCWGGGACCAGGAGGACCATCTGRTGACGCTCCGGCAGCAATTGCAGCGTCCCAGAACGCATGTACGGCCGCATTATCCGCGGCAATAAATCCAAAATGAGTACCATTGCCAACAGAAGGCGGGTTCCCATYTATGGGTGCCTGGACCCAGAATTCTGGAAATTTTTTTCCAAATGCAACAGCGCCAGGGTGCWTCATTTTTATCCCGGCACCCAATGTAGCGAGAATTATTGTGTAAAATTCAACCGATTTTTCAAAATCACTCACGCCAACTGAAACATGGGACATTATCGTGGGAACGTCATGATTTGCTTCACACATATACCATCATCCAATCCTGTTTTTTGATACCGAGTTGGTTCAATCACATAATCGATTGATTTGTCTTGCTATTCTTAAAACACGTAAATCAAACAAATGACGATCAATCTCAGTGAGAACATAATGGCAACATTATAGGTAATATCCATGACAATTTTCAACAATATCTACTCAAATTTGAGCATCAAATTTTCAGGTATAGTGTCAATTTTAAGCCAGAGTACTGCGCGAACAGGAGCNTATTATGACACGACACAGGACCAATCTGCTGGCTTTCACTTTCCTTGTATCATTTTCATTTGCAGTGCAGGCAGATGAAACCCTGATAGATTTCAGCGGCACCACACAAACTCCGGAAACGACAGAAGCAAGCGTACCGATAGAACCCACCGAACCGACAACATTTTTTGGTTCACTTTTTGGCGCTACCGAGCCTATTCCTGATCCCGAAGAAGAAGTTATTGTTGAAATTCAGGCACGAAATCATGGATTGACCCGGGCAAATTCGCGCCGCCATGCGAGTGCCCGTGGCCTTGAGCGTAGTAACAAAACACCTGGCGGGCACCGTCAGCGTGATGACGGCAACGATGCCAACGAAGACACTTCAGATAGCGGTTCTAGCGACAGCGACTCCAGTGATGGCGACGCAGGTAACGATCATGGAGGCAATGGCGGAAACAGCGGCGGCGGGAATGGAAACGGCGGAGGAAATAGTGGAGGAAACAGCGGGCGTGGCAATGGTCATAACTAGTCCAACATCCCCGTTAGAAACGAAATCTCCAATTTCCACCGTATAAAGCTACGATACTGCCGAATAACAGCCGGACTTCCACCGAAGCCCGGCTCGTGTGTTTGCACTACCCAAACTTAAACTTCTCAGAGGCCGAGTATACTCTCGGTTGAGACATAAACTTTGCCATGAGCGTCAGCAACAGCTTTGTATGTCACATGGCCTGCATGCACATTTAGGCCACCACGAAGATGCTCGTCATCAATCAAAGCCTGCTTCCAGCCCTTATTGGCTATGGCCAGTGTAAATGGCAGGGTTGCATTGTTGAGCGCAAAAGCTGATGTCCTTGCAACACAGCCGGGCATATTTGCTACACAATAGTGTACAACTTCATCAACAACATAGGTTGGCTCGGCATGGGTTGTTGCTTTGGATGTTTCAAAACATCCACCCTGATCAATCGCGACGTCAACAATAGCGGATCCCGCCTTCATCGATTTGATCATTTCACGCGTAACAAGTTTGGGTGCAGCTGCTCCAGGGACCAGAACTGTGCCAATTACAAGATCAGCGTCTTTCACCAGGCGTGCAATATTATCCTTGTTTGAATAAACAGTTTTTACTGCAGTGCCGAAACGATCTACAGCAGCCCGAAGCGCATCGACATTTCGATCAACAATCGTGACATCAGCACCCATTCCAAGTGCGACGCGTGCTGCATTGGTTCCTGATACACCACCACCAATAATAATGACTTTCGCGGGATCAACTCCGGGAACGCCCCCAAGAAGCACACCGGAACCGCCACCGTTATTTTCAAGACACTGCGCTCCAACCTGAGGAGCCAGGCGGCCTGCAACTTCAGACATAGGAAAAAGGAGTGGTAAAGCTCCGGAGCGACTGGTGACCGTCTCATAGGCGATGCATGTGGCGCCCGAATTTACCAGATCATCTGTCTGTGGAAGGTCGGGCGCAAGGTGCAAATAAGTGAACAGGATCTGGCCTTTACGCAAACGGGAGCGTTCTTCTGCCAAAGGTTCCTTGACCTTGACGATCATGTCAGCTTTTGCAAACACTTCCTCAGCTGAAGAAATGATCGCAGCACCTGCATCAATGTAATCCTGGTCGGAACAGCCAATACCCGTTCCGGCCTGTGTCTGAATTATAACCTCATGGCCTGCCGCGACCAGATCAGCTACAGAAGATGGAATAAGGCCTACGCGGCCTTCCTGTATTTTGATTTCTTTTGGACATCCGATAAGCATTGCGTGCCTCCTCAGCATTCTTCCACAACATAATGCCAGAATGCACGAATACTGACGCAAGGTGTCGCTAAAATAGCTTGCCTGGGCTGTGTAAATTCGCATAATCTGCGACCAAACAACAATTATGAGCAAGTATATGCAAATAGACAAACTGGATAGCAGGGATCTTGCCATTCTGAATGCGCTTCAGGACAATGGGCGTCTGACCAACACTGAACTGGCCGAAAAGGTCAATTTATCCCAATCTGCCTGTCTGCGACGATTAAAAAACCTTGAAGATTCACCAATTGTTTCATCTTACACAGTCCTGCTTGATCCACGCTCCTGCGGCCTTGCCGGAACCGCTTTTGTCATGGTTACGCTGGAAGGTCAGGGCAAAGAATCTCTCGAGAATTTTGAATTGGCAATACGCGACATTCCGGAAATTCTGGAATGCTATCTTCTGGCGGGGCAACACGATTACATGCTGCGAATTATTTTTTCTGATTCCGAGGATCTTGAGCGGATTCACTCCGAAATATTGACCGATCTTCCAGGAGTTGTTCGTGTGCAGTCTACACTTACCCTGCGTACGGTAAAGCGAACAACAAAACTGCCATTGCAACAAATCCGGCGGACGTGAAATTGCGCTCAAACAGTTACAAATCACTGTCCGAGCACAATAATCCTAAATCTAGATAATATCGGTTGCTTTAATTTCGATACCAAATCCATCAAGGCCAACATAATGGCGTTTGCGAGAAGCCAGCAAACGGATGGATTCAATGCCCAAATCAGCCAGAATTTGCGCACCCAGCCCGATATCACGCCATTCTGTATCGCGAGATTGAGCAGAATTGTGTTTTTCGCTTTCTGCATTTTTCAAGGCATCCTGACGACTGCCATGCAGGGTTTTGCTGTCTCCCGTCACTCCTGGAGATCCTTCGCGTAAATAAACGATAACCCCCCTGTCCGCGGAAAATCGGTCCATAATCCGGTTCAATTCCTGGTCGGTTCCGAACACATCAGCAACAACTGATTCCATGTGCAATCTTACCGGAATGCTTTGCCCGTCGCGAATATCACCAAAAACAATTGCCAGGTGCTGCATGGGATCAAAAGGGGTTGAATATGAAATCGCATGAGCCTTGCCATAAGCGGTTTCGATGGCAACTTCACCGGTGCGTTCAACCAGTCGTTCCTTGCGTTGACGATAGGCAATCATATCTGCGACAGAAACCTGCCGAAGATCGTGTTCGAGAGCAAACTCTTCCACTTGAGAGCCTCGTTTTACTGTCCCGTCATCATTTACAAGTTCACAAATTACGCCGACGGGAGGCAATCCGGCCAGTCGGCACAAATCCACAGCGGCTTCTGTGTGCCCGGATCGAACAAGTACGCCACCGTCTTTGGCGACAAGCGGGAAAATATGCCCAGGCCGAACAAAATCGACTGCACCTGCGTTGTGATTGGCAAGAGCTCGCACCGTCGCGGTCCGATCGCTTGCCGAAATGCCGGTTGTGGTTTCATGTTTATAGTCAACTGTAACTGTAAATGCCGTGCCCAAAGGAGCGTCATTGTCGGCGACCATAGGGGCCAGTTGTAACCGGCGTGCATCTTCCAAAGTCATCGGAGCGCAAACAATCCCGCAGCAATGGCGAATGATAAAGGCCATTTGCTCGGTCGTAACTCTGGAGGCAGCTACAATGAGATCGCCTTCATTTTCCCGGTCATCGTCATCTGTCACAACCACGATTTCACCGCGCTCAAAAGCGCGAATGGCTTCAGCTACGCGTTCCATTTCCTTGCTCATAGAGCATCCTTTCGTTCAGGTACCTGGAAGAATCGGCCCTAACGGTCAAATTGATAAGCCTGATGCATCAAATAGTGATCTGCGATCACACAAGCAACCATTGCTTCACCCACGGGTACTGCTCTTATACCAACGCATGGGTCATGACGTCCTTTTGTGCGGACATCCACATTTTCACCCGATCGGTTTATCGATTTTCGTGGCGTTAGAATGGACGATGTCGGTTTGACGGAGAATCGGGCAATCACGGCCTGTCCGGTTGATATTCCACCCAGAATACCGCCGGCATTATTGGAAAGAAAAATCGGGTCACCATCAGCGCCCATACGGATTTGATCGGCGTTTTCTTCGCCAGATAAACTGGCGGCATCCAGTCCCCTGCCAATTTCAACGCCTTTAACCGCATTAATCGACATCAATGCCGAGGCAAGTTCCTGATCAAGTTTGGCATATACAGGAGCACCAATGCCAACCGGCACATTTTCCGCAATAATTTCGATTATCGCACCAATAGAAGACCCTGATTTTCTAATTCCGTCCAGATAGGCTTCCCAATTTTTCGCCATCACCGGATCTGGACAAAAGAACGGATTTTGATCCACTTTTTTCCAGTCCCACCGTGATCGATCAAT
>JAESRR010000065.1 GCA_016764535.1 Cohaesibacteraceae bacterium
CAAGGGACGAGGATGACAACACCACCTGATTTTGGAATCCAAATACATTCTATTTAGACACCAAAGCTGTTGACCAGGCTTCCCGCCAATAAATGCCAACCATCTACCAAAACAAAAAATATAAGTTTGAATGGCAGAGAAATAATTACCGGCGGTAGCATCATCATGCCCATGGACATGAGAACTGATGCGACCACCAGATCAATGATTATAAATGGCAGATATATTAAAAAACCAATTTCAAAAGCTCTACGCAGTTCACTGATCATAAAGGCCGGTACAAGAATTCTAAGGCTCAGTTCCTCAGGCGTTGCCGGTGCCTGTTGTTTTGCCAGATCCAGAAACAGGCCCAGATCTTTCTCTCTAACCTGACCTCTCATAAATTCGTGTATTGGTTTGGTCGTTCTGTCAAAAGCCTCGGGTACTTCGATCGACCCTTCAATAAGCGGCTGAATACCGGTTTCAAATGCTTTTTCAAAAGTTGGCGCCATCACGAAAGCTGTCAAAAACAACGCCAGACTGATCATCACCGAGTTGGGCGGTGAAGTTTGTAGTCCGATTGCTGATCTCAATAACGAAAGCACCACCACTATTCGCGTGAAGCTGGTAACCATAACCAAGATTGATGGTGCAAGACTTAGTACCGTAACCAGAGCTACTATTTGCACAGCGCGTTCGGTAAGCGTGGTGTCGTTATCAAAACCCAGGGTTATTTGCTGGGCGATCGCAAAATCCATCTGCATGAAAACACAAACCAATACCAAAAAAGGCAAGTGTTTGTATTTACAGATGTTCAAATAAATATATGGCTTGTGTGTGTTTGTCATTGATTATGCTAATTTCAGAAATCTGCGTTACTTTTTTTGAGGTTCTGCAGACAACTCTCCCAGTAATTTCGCCATTTCTTCTTCAATTGAATCAGTTGCAGCGTCGCCGGTTGAAACATTTGATGGGGCGGAAACAGCCGGTGATGGCATGATTTGGGTTGTGGTTGTCGATTGTACTGACTGAGGTATATTCGCAGTTTGAACCACGGGAGATGCTTCCGGAGCGACCGGGGCCGCAGGCGCTGAAACCATATCAAGTGGAGATGTTGCAATTGGCCTGGGTGGTTCGACTATCGACTGATCCGATGTTCCGGCACCAGCCGTAGTTTCACCTATTGGAGGTTGGGCGATTGTGACTGGAATGACGGGTGTCGGAGAATTTGCCGGGGCCGGAGTATGGTTGGTCACTGGAGTAGATTGAACTTTCTCTATGGCATTATTTGTAGCCACGGGCAAAACCGGCGTTTTTAGAGCCAATGAAGCCGGATTTACGGTCGGTCCTGGTTTAGCAACAGGCGATTGTGGTGCTGTTGCCGGGTAGTGTGATTTTGGAATGCTGGAAGGCGGAATGACAGGGGCACGCATCGCGGAAATTGGTTTTCCTGCCTGTGTGGGTGTTGCAGCCAATCGTGAAGGAGCTGCCACCTGTGTAGCGCCTGGATATACAGGGGGCTGCTGCCCGACGTGCGCATTTGTTCTCACACTAACCGGTGTTTGTGTTGCYRATCCCGGCTTTGAARTGTTCTCTGTCYTTGCAGGTTCATGTGAWGGTATTGAATGTGTTGGCTGAACCGGTCTTCTTGCAGCTTCCTGTACAGGTGCTGTGTTATTAGGTCTATCCTGCATGGGCGGTTGTGGTGTCGGGTACCCTCCATTGGGTACGACACCGGCTGGATGACCGGTTGCCTGCTGTATAACAGGTTGTTCAATTCTCTGTGGTCTTTGAAATTGATTGGGAGCGGATGCGTGACTAATATTGGACTCAATTACCAGATCGTTGCTGCCACCGATCAAAATAAGATGTTCAACATTGTCTCTTCTTACAAGAATAAGACTGCGTCTTGCGTCTATGGGTGTGGAATCCATTTTTGAAAGTCGGGGATGCCGTCCCTTGGCCATTGCCCGATGCGTAGGATGCCTTATGAGTTTCAACGCCCAGGCTAATATAACGATGAGTGCCAATACAAAAATCAATGGTATCAGGAATTGAATAGCCTGAGCACCACCGGCCCCAAACATATCTACTAAATCCGGCATATCAAGTTACTCCGCGTATTTCATGGTGACCTGGCCACTTAAATGGCACTCTTCCATGCGACGTGCAAATTCTATCCTGCACTTTGTTCTGGTTGTCTTTGTGGTCCTGTCAATTCGTCAAAACCCACGTCATCCGTATCGCATACGAATCTGTCCAGTATATGTTGTTAACTTTTCGCGGAAAAATGTGCCGAGTTCAAGTTTTGAAGTCGATTTAGTTGTTTATGATTTTGGCTCTGCTTGCTTATTTTCATTATATTGATCAATCCGGGGCAATAGCATTAACGACTTGTTAACCAATGGATGGGCAATATTTGCCTAATTGGTTAAGAATTGAGGCTGTGAAGATTGTGTCGATTGGAAATATCAAATTCCTTTCAATGATGAGAGGCAAACTGTCCTGGCATCAGGCACGGCAAAGGGTTCTCGCCGAAAATGTGGCGAACGCCGATACGCCGGGCTACAGGGCGCGGGATATTAAAATTCCGGAATTTCAGCGGCAGATGAAACTTCGTCAAATTGGTGGAGTGGGTACATCACGTACCAACGCGCATCATATTGACGGTAAACCTTTTTCCTCGATGACTTCGGTACGATCAAACCGTGTGGATGGTTATGAAGTCACCCCGGAGGGAAATGGCGTTGTTCTTGAAGAACAAATGATCAAGGTCACATCCAACCAGTTGGATTATCAAGCGGCAGCCTCACTTTATACCAAAGGACTGGGGCTTATTCGCATTGCAGTGAAAGGTCGGCGATAATGTCGGAAGGTAGGTCAATATGGATTTCCTTAAATCGTTAAAAATAGCAGCGGCGGGTATGCGTGCACAAAGTGGACGTATGCGGGTTATTTCAGAAAATATTGCGAATGCTGATTCAACTTCGAGAACTCCAGGTGGAGATCCCTATCGGCGTAAAATTCCCACTTTCAAATCATTTTTTGATCGTGAGATACAGGCAAACACGGTTAAAATGGCCCGAATTCAAGAAGATAAATCAGATTTTCGTACAAGGTTCGAGCCTGGACACCCGGCAGCGAATGCGCAGGGGTACGTTAAAATGCCCAATGTAAATTCGCTCATTGAAATAACCGATATGCAGGAGGCCCAGAGAACCTATCAGGCCAATCTGAATGTTATCACAGCCACGCGTCGAATGGTGTCCAGGACATTGGAAATTTTACGCGCCTGATCGTCGATAAGGAGTTTTACTGGTGACAACATCATTGTCCGCGACCAATGCCTATAACCTGGCAACGAGTCTGGCGAATCAAACAAAACCGGGGCAGAATGAAAATTCCGGTGCCGAATTATCTGATTTCGGGAAAATGCTTAGTTCTGCCGTCGACAGTGTCGTCGAAAATGGCAAGACAGCTGAGACTGCGGTAACACAACTGGCGAATGGAAAAGCCAATATGGTCGATGTGGTCACGGCGGTTGCTGAAACCGAAGTTGCACTTGAAACCATGGTTGCATTACGAGATCGTGTGATTTCGGCTTATGAAGAAATATTACGCATGCCGATCTAGATACCGGTCGAATTGTGTATGGAGTAGCGGGTAAATTGGATGACAGGGCCGGAAGTACTGGATCTTGCTCGAGAGGGTGTCTGGGTCCTGATTAAAATGGCATCTCCGGTCATGGCGGTCGGGTTGGTTGTAGGTGTGGTGATTGCGTTGTTTCAAGCGCTCACGCAAATTCAGGAGATGACGCTGGTTTTTGTTCCAAAAATTCTGGCCATTTTTTTCGGATTGTTACTTTCATTGCCATATATGGCTCAAACACTGGATGCATATGTGTTGATGCTCGTTGACAAGATAGGCCAAGGCTAACAGTGGAACTGGATCTACTGCCACAGACCGCATATATTTTTATACTGATGTTTGCCCGGCTTGGCACTATAATGATGCTCATGCCTGCGGTAGGTAAAAAATCAATACCTGCAAGAATTAGACTAACAACCGCGCTTTTGATCTGTCTTGTTTTGTATCCTTCTTCGAGTGTTTATTTTGGAAAACTTCCAGATGAACTGTTTGCGATTGCTGCGATTCTCGCACACGAGCTGCTGGTAGGATTTGCTATCGGTCTGTGTTTACGGATGCTCATGGCTACTTTGCAGGTTGCGGGTACAGTTATTGCATTTCAAATGAGTTTGAGCATGGCGAATAGCATGGACCCTTCGCAACCCGGTGTTCAGTCTGCTGTGGTAGCTTCTTTTTTGTCTCTGATTGGTATCACCATAATTTTTACCACCAATTTACATCATTTGGCGCTGGTGGGTTTGCATGATTCCTATGTGCTGTTTTCTCCTTCTTCGGCATTGCCGGTTGAGGATTTTGCCGCTTTGGCGCTAAACACCATCGTTTCAACGTTTACAGTTGGCATTCAGATCTCCGGACCATTTATTGTGTTCGGCCTTGTTTTTTATATCGGTCTGGGTTTGCTTGCCCGGTTGATGCCTCAGCTTCAAATATTTTTTATAGCGATGCCTGCCGCCATAGCGATAGGCTTGATCCTGTTGGCAATACTCCTGGGTACCATGATGATGTGGTATCACAACTATGCCGAAATTCAGTTCACCCGTTTTCTTGCGGATTGAGAGTGGACCATGGCAGATCAGGCAGACGATTCAGAGAAAACCGAGGACCCCTCCCATAAAAAACTGGAGGATGCTCATAAAAAGGGAGACGTGGCGAAAAGTCAGGAAGTCGGTACCTGGTTTGTTTTGGTGGGAAGCGGAATAGCAGTTGCAGTGTTTTCCCAAACCATTGCTATTGAACTTTCGTCAGAGTTGAAGGGGTATTTTGAGCATGCCCATTTAATCCGTGTTGAAGATCAGGGTGCGGTCAGAATCGGAAAACAAATTTCCACCATATTTTTTGGAATACTAATTTTACCGATGTTGTCCATTGCAATGATGGGACTGGCTGGCAATCTGGTTCAGCATCGTTTGGTCTGGTCGTTTGACCCCGTAAAACCAAAATTCTCCAAAATTTCTCCCAAAAGTGGTTTTAAACGGCTTTTTTCAAAAGACAGCCTTATAAATTTTCTCAAGGGCCTGATAAAACTTGGAATTGTTTCCGGTTTGATGTTCGGGATTCTTTATCCGGAAAGAGACGTCCTTGACACGCTTGTTTCTTTGGATATTTCCAACCTGCTTCCTCTTGTCAGAGTGCTTGCCCTCAAACTATTTGCAGGTGTGATTGGCGTCATGACAATTATAGCGGGGGTGGATTTTTTATATCAGAAGAACAAGTGGTTCGAAAAACAAAAAATGACTGTGAAGGAAGTCAAGGACGAATTCAAACAGATGGAAGGTGATCCGATCATCAAAGCCAAACTCCGTCAAATTCGACAGGAAAAAGGGCGCCAGAGGATGATGGCCAACGTTCCTGACGCGTCTCTTGTTCTTGTTAACCCCACCCACTATTCGATTGCGCTGAAATATGAAACGGGAATGAATGCACCTGTTTGTATTGCCAAGGGAATTGATGGCATTGCATTGAAAATTCGCGAAGTGGCTCGGGAACATGATATTCCCGTCATCGAAAACCCTTCATTGACCAGAGCGCTCTATGCAACAGTCGAGATTGATGATCAGGTACCTGAAGAGCATTTTAAAGCTGTCGCCGAAATTATTGGTTTTGTGATGAAAATGAGTAAAAAAGGAAGCTGGCGTTCCTGATCAAATGAACCACTGGTGAGCCTGATATTGTTGTGGCGTGTTTGAATTAGTCGAACCAATAACCGTCTTTTCTTTTGATAAGCGGAGGTTCTGTGGTGAATCAATGTGTATTTTGCTCTGCAATGTTGAAAATGGCCTGCACCCGCCGCATGATTTAAATAAAAATGGCTGTAATGCGTCAGATTCGCTATAAAACTCCCGGGAGTACAAAATCACATGAGTGAAGCTGCTCAACTTGGACAATCCAGAAGGGCTGCAATCGATGGACCGGGTCGCAGAGGCAGTATTCGAATGCTTCTTCTTGTCGGTTTGTTATTGCTCGGGGCTGGTTGGGTCTTATTAGCCGGACAATTTGAACAGAGAGAGATTCTGCAACTTGTTTTTCTCGCTTCACTGGCTGTTTTTGGCATATTTTGCCTTTTCGCCTGGGCCGTTGGTTTTTTAAAATTTGGCAGTCACAGAACTGGCGAACACCCGACGAGAGCTGTCGTAGATAGTATGCAGGAGGGGGCCCTTGTCACTGATCTTGAGGGGCGTATTATTTATGCCAACAATGCCTATGTAGATCATGCCAAACTGGGTGTTAACAATAAAAGCAACGACGTCCGAACTGTAGAGCGCATTTTTGCCGGTGAACCAGAGGCCGCAGATTCGATTTATCGATTGTGTGTCGCCGCAAAAGATGGCAAGCGGGCTCAGGAAGAATTTCGTCTTACAAATCGGGAACGGGTTAACGATTCCGACAGTGATGTAAGTTGGTATCGGGTTCGTGTGAGGCCAGTGCGACTTGACGATAGCCTGAAGCAGGATCTGGATTATCTGGTTTGGAATATTGCTGATATTTCCCGTGATCGGGAAAGACAGGAAAATATATTCCAGGAATTACAGCTTGCAATTGATTATCTGGATCATGCTCCTGCCGGGTTCTTTTCGGCGGATGAAAGCGGGCAGATTATCTACTGCAATGCCACGCTTGCCATTTGGCTGGGCTACGATCTCGCCCAAATGGATCCGAATAAATTGCATGTTGATCAACTTATTTCCGGTGATGGTGCTGCGCTGTTGTCTTCGTCGACAGCCACCGGAAATCAATCGCAAATCTTTGATATAGATTTTGTTCATAAAAATGGATCCACATTTCCCGGTCGGGTCATACATCGGGTTCCTGTTTCATCAGACGGGAGTGTCGGTGCTTCACGAACACTGGTGCTGAACCGCGGACCGGGGAGCGATATTTCTGAAGCCCTGAGAACAGCTGAAATACGTTTTTCCCGTTTTTTCAATAATACCCCCATTGCAATCGCGGCAATGGACAAAAAAGGTGTGATTGGACGAACCAATGCGCCATTTATGATGCTATTTTCCGATCTTCTAAAACAGCAGAATGGTGCCTCCAACGTATTATCTGATCTGATTATCCAAAAAGACCGGCCTGCTCTGGAAGTTATTCAGGCGGCGGCTCTATCTGGTCAGATCAATTTGTCTCCGGTCAACGCGACAACTTTGCATGCTGAACATTCTGGAAGCCCGGATGAGCGGACAGTCCGATTTTTTATCAGTGCGGTTGTGGATAGTGAAGATGACGATGGTGATGCAGCAATTGTGTATGTGCTCGAAACAACAGAGCAGCGCGCACTTGAAGAACAATTTGCGCAAAGCCAGAAAATGCAGGCTGTTGGTCAATTAGCCGGTGGGGTTGCACATGACTTCAACAATGTTTTGACAGCTATTATTGGATTTTCAGATTTATTACTGGCCAACCATCGGCCAACGGATCCTGCATTTCAGGATATTATGAATATCAAACAAAACGCCAACAGGGCAGCAAGCCTTGTACGACAATTGTTGGCGTTTTCGAGACGACAGACCCTCAGACTCCAGGTTTTATCTCTTGGCGATGTGCTCGCTGATTTGTCCATTTTGCTTGACAGGCTGCTTGGTGAAAAAGTGGAACTTGATGTGGTTCATGGCCGGGATCTGTGGCCGGTCAAGGCAGATTTGAACCAACTCGAGCAGGTTGTTGTTAATCTTGCGGTCAATGCCCGCGACGCAATGTCGGAAAAGGGCAAATTAACTATCCGAACTATCAATGCTGCCGCTGATTCCATTGCCGCCTATGGATACAAAGCCATTCCTGAGGCTGAATTTGTACTGATCGAGGTCGAGGATTCCGGTTCGGGTATTCCTGAAAATATCAGGGACAAAATATTTGAACCGTTTTTCTCGACAAAAGATGTCGGTAAAGGCACTGGTCTTGGTTTGTCTACTGTTTACGGAATTATCAAACAAACCGGTGGTTTTATATTTGTCGATAGTGAAGAGGGAAAAGGTACTGTTTTTCGGATTTTTCTGCCACGCCATATTGTTGATCAGGTGGAAGAACAGGAAGCTCTAAAGAATGCGGAAGAAGAAGCTGCAGCCGTTGTTTCAAATGTGGACCTTACCGGAACTGCAACTATTTTGCTGGTTGAAGATGAGGAAGCGGTACGGGCTTTTGCGGTACGTGCTCTTGAATCCCGGGGGTATGTTGTACATGAAGCGTCTGATGGTGCGGAAGCGCTTGAACTTATGGAAGATTTTGTGGGCGAAATTGACCTCGTTGTATCAGATGTGGTTATGCCCGAAATGGATGGACCGACATTGCTCGGGGAATTACGCAAGATACGCCCCGAGCTTAAAGTCATATTCATGTCAGGGTATGCCGAAGAGGCATTCCGCAAAAACCTGCCGCGTAATGAAAAATTTGGATTTTTGCCCAAGCCGTTCTCATTGAAGCAATTGGCAACCACAATAAAAGAAACGCTGGAAGGATAGATTTAGCAGGCATCTTTCCAGCAAAGTTTTAATACAGGTGCATATGAACAATCATCGGGTTTTGACCAGCTCAATCGCGATTTGAGCAGCCAGGGCTGCGTTGTTTTTTATCAAAGCAATGTTGGTTTCCAAACTTGCCCCGTTTGTGATCTGGAATATTTTGTCAAGAATGTACGGCGTGACATCCTTGGCCCGAATACCTTCATTCTCCGCGTCCTGCAACGCTTGGATGATCGCGGGCTCAATGGTTTCTCTGGCCAGTTCAAACTCGGCAGGAACCGGATTTGCGACCAGCAGTCCGCCGTCCAGGTTCAATTTTCTTCTGGCTATAAAAGTATCAGCAATTGTTTTGGCTGAATCCGCACGAAGCGGACAGGGCAATCCCGAGCTGCGTGACCAGAAGGCAGGGAACTCGTCCGTCTGAAACGCCATCACCGGAACACCTCCTGTTTCGAGGACTTCCAGTGTCTTTGAAATATCAAGCAGTGCCTTGGCACCTGCACAAACCACAATGGTGTCGGTTATAGCCAACTCCTGAAGATCGGCTGAAACATCAAAGGATAGTTCGGCTCCGCGATGTACACCGCCAATCCCTCCGGTCGCGAATACATCTATTCCGCCCAGTCTTGCGCAAATCATAGTGGCTGCAACTGTAGTTGCGCCTGTTTTTTGTTCAGAGATCGCAAAAGCCAGATCGGCACGGGAGAGTTTAAGAACGTTTTGTCGTTTTGCGAGGTCTTCAATTCCGGCTTCGGAAATACCAATCTCGATGACACCGTCGATGATGGCGATCGTCGCCGGGACGGCACCATTATCCTGGATGATTTTTTCAACTTCGCGCGCAGTCTCTACATTTTTTGGGTATGGCATTCCGTGTGTAATGATCGTGCTTTCCAGTGCAACGACAGGTGTGTTTTCTTTGAGCGCTTGGGTTATGTGTGGAGCAATATTTATGTGGAGCGTGTTTGTCATTTGATTGGGTTTCTTTAATAATTGGGAGACCAGATATGCATCACGAAGCACTGGAATGTATCAATGATCAGGTTAAGAGATAGCCTGGTGGATCAGTTTTTTGTCTGGAACTGCATCGATACCTGAAAGAGCCAGGGCCGCTAGTTTATGGCCTGTTTCTACAGCAGAACAGAGATAGACCGGCGAAAGTTGAAGCCGGGTTCGACTAATATGAAAAATAACTCCGGTAGAGAACATATCACCCGCACCGTTGGTTGAAATGATTTCTGTATCGGGCACAGATTTGGATTTAATGGTTTTGTTTGACCAATAGTATGTTGGCTTGCTGCCGTCAGTTACGATAGCATTTCTTAAGCCGTGGGACATTAGCTCGGCACAATGATATTCCAGCGGTTTATCATCATCAAGATTGCTCAATTGCTTCGCCTCAATTGAATTACAAATCAGTAAATCAATAATTGGCAGGATCGGCTTAAGTCGCTCGATCTTTGAAGCAGACACCGCCACCGCTATGGTAAAAATACCAGACTGGTTTTCCAGTACATTTTCAAGAAAAGTCGGAGGAAGGTTTCCATCTACAACAATCAGGTCAGGTTGGCCAATTGTCGACGTCATATTACTTAGATGGAGGGCTGTCATGCTGTCATATATGTCCATGCAGGCAATCGCTGCATGGAGATTACCATTGTTGCCATGCACAGCCA
>JAESRR010000215.1 GCA_016764535.1 Cohaesibacteraceae bacterium
ATAAATGGTCTCAGTTTACCATCAGGGTGACGGTGTGGGTTTGGTTCTGGCGGAAGCAGACTATCCGGTGACCATGTTTCTCAATTAGTCATTGAATCTGGTTGATCCGATGATTTTTCAGCACTCTCTGTGCCTGTATGCCCGGCATCACTATGGATGCTGATCGCCATCAGCATGACACAGTGGGTGAGTGAAATGCTGGAGTAAAATAACGTAGAGCTACATGCAGTTCAGGCGCTCGACTGATCCGCCCCTGTGAAGGAGCTATTTGAGTCAGGCGATGGATTATAGTGGTTTTTACCTGCTGCATTTTTGCCTGCTCATTGTCGTTCGCGCTGGACCCCGGCTGTTCGTCACWTTGTTYCTTCGCCGGGGCGACACCGAATATTGCTGCAAATCCGGGTGATRGATGCTGATCGCNATCAGCATGACAACAAAGAGTAAAGTGAACCATAAAGCCAGCTTCGTTCTCTGATGTCATCCCGGCGAAGGAACGTAGTGACGCGCAGCCGGGAACCAGCAACCTTGAGCAATGCGAAAGGTTATTACAATGTTGTKTCCCAAAMACAATATCACTTGCTTCACTGTTTGTTACTGCACATCATTTGTCGATGAAATCATACTGGGTTTATATTCTCGCAAACAAACGCAATGGCACTCTTTATGTCGGTGTTACCAATAATTTGAGCAGGCGGATGGGTGAGCACCGGGATGATGCCGGGAGTGATTTTGTTCGCAGACATAACATTAAAATGCTCGTGTGGTGTGAGGAACATTCAGATATATATGAAGCGATTTCCCATGAAAAGCGGATCAAACGATGGAAGCGGGACTTCAAACTGGCATTGATTGAAGACATGAATYCGGAATGGGAAGATTTGTTTGAGATGCTRCATCTTTAGATGTGGGTTTTTACCTGCTGCATTTTTACCTGCTCACTGTCGTTCGCGCTGGACCCCGGCTGTGCGTCACTGCGTTCCTTCGCCGGGGCGACACCGAATATGACTGGTGGCTGGTTCTCACGCATCACAAAGCAAAAGGCCGACCGGTTTCCCGGCCGGCTTGTGAGCACGACGTAATGATCCTGTTGAACTATCGTCGTTAAAACCCGGTGTTAGTCGAGCCGCAAGTGATACGATAGCAAGCGTTCCAACAAAACGCCTCATGCTTTATCCGCCGGGTTGGCATCCCCCCGTTTGGCGTTTGAAAAYCGCTTATGGCCAGAGGCCCGACCAACGATCCAAAGCCGCACRGATCACAGCATTCGCTGCTAACCATCTGCGGACCAGGGCGTTGCAGCGCCCAGGCTGTCTATTCAGCACTTACCCGATTACCCCCGTTTCGGAACACTCCAGCAAAACTGCAATTCCACTGTCTCAAGTCAGGGGAAGCGAYTGYYATGTTTGACCAWAACCACCGCGCTCCCCGTCCTGATGGGGTATGTTCACTTTATGTTCTKRATCGCAAACARRCAAGTGTNSWAWTTGGTTNTTGTGGAMAAGTTCYCWTTTTGTTCYTGTTATGTYGATGNYTKWMAACCNRRAAWMCCYRCTTRWTAATCCGACCTTTCGAATAATAATTCACAGGTATGGTTAATTGAATAATCGTTATAAAACAATCGTTTAAGGTTTGCAGGCAACACTRCGRACCTGTTTCCTTGCGTTTGGAAATATCGGACAGTTAATCCTTGGTGGGTGCGTTTGTTATGGATGTRAAAGTTGCKATTTGTSGATCACTGCMASCTCTGCCTGATCTTGARKCMGTGCTTTGTTGCGCGCTGGACCATCTGGAAATTGCGGTGGGCGAGGGTKCAAAAATCATTGTTCTTCCYGATACCTGCACCACCGGCTAYCCGGYATGGTCGYTACAACGYCGACCCGGYAGACAGGCTGCCCCGCGTGGGTTGTTGCATGGCCAGATACGCCAAAATGCATTCAATATTGCTTCGGGKGATCTTGATCCGATTTGCCTTTTTGCGGCGACRCATGAAGTCGTAATTGTTGTTGGTATCACCGAGGTKGATGMTGCCTATTCCAGCACRACCAAATTYAGCACAAATGTGATCATCGGCACCGATGGTTGTATCCTCAACAGACATCGYAAGTTACTGCCTGCCGACCGGGATATCATCGGCCAGGATCATGGTGAAGCTGTYGGCTTGAAAGTGGTTGAAACGCCGTTYGGGCGGATCGGAACACTTGCSTGCCGGGAAAGRTATTTRCCAYTGGCACGGTTTGCGCTTTATGCGCAGAAYATMGATATCTTCATYGTTCCCTCCTGGGAAAGTGCYGAWACATGGCTGGCYTCACTGGGACGMATTGCCAGAGAAGGYGGTTGCTGGGTGCTGGGGTCCATGGCTGTGGGGSGTGAGACCAGCTCGGTTGTTATCAAACCCTATGGCGAWGTTGSGTCCGGGGACGARCAGGCCGGGCATAATATSGTTTATGCAATGGTGGATTTGAAAACSGTACGGGTCGCYATTTCCRGSCAGAGTGCGCCCGGGCGCTTTCAMCMCCCCCARGMCAGTGTCACAAATGGACTGCGTCCCCTGCTGCCACCGATAATATTTCGGGACCAGAAACGTGCCTGCTAAATTATCATGATCGGATATTTGCRATCAGGCTTTGRYCGCTTCTGTCGGTTYGGTTYCRTATGTCTTTACGGTGCGYAARGCRCTRAAAGCMGAGACCAGAAAMGACAATACAAAGGCYCCTGYGACATATAACAGGGCCGTTTGCGGYGACGTATTTCCGGCARTGAAACCACCTGCCAATGCCCCCAGCGGTCGCACACCRTAAATGGCTGTCTGGATAACCGCATTAACACTGCCCAGCATGTGRCCYGGTGTGATCAGCTGACGGATGGAATTCTGCGTTACCAGCCACATCATCGGGCCAAYACCAAGCARGAAGAATGTCAGGTAGACCARYDCRAYTGGHCCGCTYGCCGGTGTAGCWACAAGAATGAATATTGCCAGAACCGAAATKCCARGGCCAAATACCARCACATGATTTGGCGYGATGCGGTCGCCATATYTTCGCATGAKTGTGGCACCAASAAACATGCCAATWCCCTGAATKGAMAGCGCAATMCCAAATAYWSCKGGATCCGCGTTAAAAGTATTCAGTAATAGCGGWGCCAAAATRGCGATYAATGCRGCRAARGCRAGRTTCCAGAATATKGCACAGAGCGCRATGGGRCGYAGCAGYGACTGWYKGAYAACGAAACTGCCRCCATTGCGGATKGATTGCATAATGCCRGGCTTGTTACCTGGTTGSGCTTCACAYTTTGGCAAKCGRCTGGAGACGAWKACAGCCARCACGGAYGCGARACAGGCGAGSGGCAAGGCAACATSCACATAKCCGGTACTGGCGAGYAAMCCRACACCCAGCGGCATGGMAAACATCGCCAGCGCCCGCCCGGTTTCCATGCCAGCATTGGCTTTGGCGAGATTTTTCTTTTCCACCAGGGTGGGGATGATTGAGAGAGTCGCCAGCACATAAAGTACGATACCAATACCGGCGATGGTGACGCTGATCGCAAAGAATATGATGGCGCTGGAAGCAAGGCTGAAGGTCGCTCCGGCAAATCCGGCAAATGCGATTAGTGCGGCCATTGTTGCGACAGTTCTTCCCGCAACACGATCAACAATTTGCCCGGCGGGTATCGAGACGATCAAATGCGCCAGGGCCTGACAGGCGACCAGTGCGCCGATGATTTGTGGTGTGGCGTTAAACGATAGTGCGGCGATCAACGGAACAGAAGATATGGCGATTTGATCTGCAATATGCATTGCCCAGGTGGCTGTGGTCAGACGGGAAAGAGTTTGCATGTGGTGTTTCCAGTATCGATATTAGCTTTGGGTGGACACTGGACCGTTGGGTGAATGGGCGCGTCCCGGTTCTTGCTTTTGAACTTTGGGAAGATGGAGGTGTGGTGAAGCAGGTCTTGCGCAGTTGGCAAATTGAGGTGCCACACTGCTGTTGAAAGGGGCCGCAGGGCCGAGCTATGGATGCTGATCTACATCAGCATGACACGGAGGGTGGTTCAACACCGGTGAAGCACACCAATTTTTGTTTGTTTCGCCAGCGCCGATCAAACCCATTGTGTCACTCTGATGACGATCAGAGTCTATAGTTCAGCCTATCGAAAAATGAAGGTGCGCGACAAATCAGTGGCGGTGCGATACGGCTGTTTCGGTGTTGTATGACATGAAAGTTGGTTTCCCAACACTTACTGAAAGCATTGCAAGTCACAGCTATCGATGCTGATCTACATCAGCATGACACGGAGGGTGGTTCAACACCGGTGAAGCACACCAATTTTTGTTTGTTTTACCAGCGCCAATAAAAGCCACCTTGTCACTCTGATGACGATCAGAGTCTATAGTTCGGCCTATCGAAAAATGAAGGCGGGCGACAAATCAGTGGCGGTGCGATACGGCTGTTTCGGTGTTGTATGACGCGAAAGTTGATTTCCCAACACTTACCGGAAGCATTGCAAGTCACAGCTATGGATGCTGATCTTCATCAGCATGACACGGAGGGTGGTTCAAAATCGTTGAAGTACATTCACCCCTGTTTTTGCCAGCGTCAATTAAATCCATTGTGTCGGTCTCTCTAACTCATCCATATCGCTCATCAATATGATCCCGCATTGCATTCAGCCCCTCACCAAATATGCGCGCACGGCCAAAGCCAATACGGAAATTATTCACCGGGGCCTGCATCAATTCGGAACGATAAAGCGAGGATGGTAACAGCAATACACCTGCGTCCTCAATCAGGCCCTTGCAGAAATCTTCAACACCACCAGGACCGATGAACGCCGGGAAGGCGACGCAACTTCCTTTGGGCCGGTTCCATTTCAGCAAGTGCGCATAGTCGACGAATAGTTTGTCGAGTTCCAATAGATTTTGCTTAAGCAAAACCCGGTTGCGGTCAAGGATCCGGTCACGGTTTTTGAGCGCAATCAGGGCGAGGCGTTCCGAGGGGCCAGAATTGCAGATCGACAGATAGTGCTTGTAGCGTTCGATTTGTTGCAGCACTTCAACATCCTGACAGGCGAGCCAGCCGATGCGCAGTCCGGGTAAGCCATAAGCTTTTGACATCACATTAAGAGACAGACCCTTTTCATAAATGTCGGCGATCTGTGGCAAGCGATCCGCCTGGTCGATTTCAACACCGCGAAACACTTCATCGCTGAATAGATAGATGCCTTTTTCACGGCAGAGATCCACCAGAGCATCCAGCGTTGCGCGCGGGATAATGGTGCCGGTCGGGTTGTGGGGGAAGTTGATCGAGATGAGTTTGGTATTGGGACGTAATGCTTTTTTCAAATCATCGATATCAAGCGCCCAGTCATTTTCTTCGCACAGTGCAACACCTGTTACCTGACAGATCTGCAGGGGTACAGTTTCGGCGCTTTGATAATTGGGAACGATGACAATGGCGTGGTCCTGTTTGTCGAGCAACACGCGCATCGCCATATATATGCCTTCACCGGCACCGGCAAGGCACAGRATCTGGCTSGMYTGCAGYGTCTCGTAWGTGGTGGCGATTTCACTGCGTAAATCCGGYGCGCCCCATGTTTCGGTATAACCGAGCCACAAATCGTTGACACTGGCGCGGTCTTCATCGCTGGCCATGGCAAGTAAATCTGTAACCGAGAGGCTTTCAATGTCGGACGCTGTCATGTGATGACGCGCATTAAACTCCCATTTGGCGAAGTATTTTTCGAGTTCGAAATCGCGCATATCAATTGTCCGTTTTGGGAGGATTATTGTCGATTGTCGCCCGGGCAAGGCGTAACAGTTCATAGACACTGGCACGCGATATGTTGAGCACGCTGGCGACATAATCAGACGAGCCGCGTATATCAAAAATTCCGGCTTCGTCGAATGCAGTGAGGATGGCAATCCTGTCCGGCTTTTTACATCCCGCAAGGCTGGTCTTGCGCTTTGCAAGCGCTCCATGGAGCATGGCATTGACGTCTTCACGCCAGTCGTTTTTTATCAGCGACCGAGGCTGCTGTCCCGTTGTATCGGGAATGGATGTGAGTTGTGCCAGGATTGCCGAAGCTGCATCAAAAGCACCTACCCTTAAATTGATGCAAAGAAGCGCCATGGGCGTTTTGTCGATATCCATGATCAGGGCTGAAACAGATTTCATTTTGGCACCATCTGTATCAAATTTTGTGTAAGGGCCGATCATCGAACCGGTCGCTATATCCTGTTCCAGAGCATCCAGATCGATCATTGACGGATCTCCGGCAGTGCGGGGCGTGCGGGCATTCTCCACCAGTGCAACCAGCCCGGTTGTCAGATCATGCACCACCACTTCAACCTCCCCGGGGATCAGGGCGGTTATGGCACACGCGACAGGTTGGTAGATACGGACAAGATCATTCATCCTGCCAATGAACATCAATTGGACATTTTGTCAATTATTGGATTTTTTGTATAGGTGCATAATTGGGTCAATTCGTGGACCTACTGCAAATTTGCTCCTGACATGTGCCGGCATGGCCGTGTGTTATGGCTTGCAAGGTTCAGATATCAAACGAGGCAATGCAATGGCGCGACTGGCTATCGTACTCACCAATGGGTACGCGGATGGGGAATGTGCATATCTATATGGAGTTGGGAGCGCTCATTTTGGCATTGAAACGGTGATTGTTGCACCTGGCGGAAACAATATCGTTTCTATGGGTGGTTTGCAGACTGTTCCCGCTGCGGATCTTTCAAGTGTTGAGGCTGGCGCATTTGACGTGCTGATCATTTGCGGTGGCACTATATGGGAAACCGATACAGCACCCGATTTGAAACAATTGGCCATGGGATTTCTGGACGCCGGGAAACACGTTGCCGCGATATGCGGAGCAACCCTCGCTTTGGCAGATGCGGGCATGCTTGATGGCATAAGCCATACCAGTAACAGTGCTGCATATCTCATTGGCAAATCCCCGAAATATAATGGGGTGCTTCATTACCTTGATAAAGTTACCGCGATTGCAGACCGGAATGTCATCACAGCCCCCGGTCATGCGCCGGTGTATTTTGCCGCCGCGATATTCCGCGCTGTCGGGGTTGATGAACAAATGGTGAGAGGGTTTGAAGACATGGCCGTCGCCGGGCATTGTTGAAATTACAGCCGATGCCATAAAACTCTGGAAGAAATCAGTTGGCAGGAGATACCATGGGAAGGTCGGGCTATGTTTCCGATCCCGGCGACGCAACAAATTCTCAAGGGTATGCAATATGAACGTCAAACTGGCGCAGGTTGAAGATGTCGATGTGGTTGTCGATCTGGTTCTGGGGTTTATGGATTTCCTTGACTGGACCGCGCCCGCCAAAGACGCGCTTAAAAAAGGCACGTTGAGACTGTTTGCCTGTGACGAGTCTGATTTCTTTTTGCTGTATAATGATACCGGAATTGCTATCGGGTATGTGCTGCAACACTACCGTTATTCGCAATGGTCCGACGCTGTTGATGCCCGGCTACAGGCTTTGTTTGTTCGGCCGGAAATGCGCCAAAAAGGTGCGGGTAAAATGCTTGTCACATTTGCTCTTGAACACGCCAAAAGCCGCGGATGCAAAGCAATGTCGCTGGATAGCAATGAAAACAACATAGCGTCAGCTAAAATTTATGCATCACTCGGGTTTGTAACCACATCCAAAAAGTGGAACGGTGGTACACAGATCCTCTACAAGAAACCCCTGATTTAACGTAAGTTGCGCCAAATTTCCTGCAAGGCCTGTACCGCTGCAACCGTGCGGGCGTTTTGGTGTAATCAATTTATTTTGTTCCAGGCACATCTTGTTACCAACGTCATAGTGCGACCATGTATGGGTCATATCCAACCCAGGTAACACGAACATATAATCATTATGCAAAAGGCTGTTTTGTGACGATCGCTCATTTATCATCCGGCTACCAGCCCCGTATTGCGGCGCTAGCCACCGCTGTTCCCAAACACGTCCTGGACCAGGATGCTGTTGAAAAATTCGGCAAACATATATTTGGCGAGAATGCTGCGATGTTTGATCGCCTTCGTCCAATTTATGAAAATGCGGGAATTAAAACGCGTTATTCCTGCGTGGACATTGATTGGTATGGACAAGAACACACCTGGCCCGAGCGCAATGACCTGTTTTTAGAACACGCAGTTGATTTGCTTTATGTCGCCGCTGAACGCTGTCTTGAAAAAGCCGAGCTTTTGCCTTCAGACATCGATGGACTGGTCATTGTTTCAACAACGGGCATCGCGACTCCGAGCCTTGATGCACTGCTTATGGAACGCATGCCATTTCGCCGGAATGTGCAACGGATGCCGATATTTGGACTTGGGTGTGCCGGCGGTGTTTTGGGTCTGTCACGGGCAGCCGCCCTGGCGCGTGCAACTCCGGGTTCCAAATGGCTGGTATTGGTTGTGGAGCTGTGCGGGCTCACGTTTCGACGTCAGGATATGTCAAAAAGCAATATTGTCGCGACGGCTCTCTTCGGGGATGGCGCTGCCGGTGTGGTGTTATCAGGCGAGGGCGCAGGGCCAGCGATTGGTGTAAGCGGTGAATATATGTGGCCGGACACGCTGGAAGTCATGGGCTGGAAAATAAAGGATGATGGCATGGGCGTGTTGTTCCGGCGCGATATCCCCGATCTGGTGCGCAATGACATGCATAATGCAGCTTCGGAGTTTCTTGGGAAAAACCACCTTGGTGTCCAGGATATTGATGAGTTCGTGTTTCATCCCGGAGGCGAGAAAGTGATCAACGCTCTTCGCGATTGTTTTGAATTACCCGATGAAGCGTTAAGACATGCCCGCAGTGTCTTGCGCGACTATGGCAATATGTCAGCGGCAACAGTGTTGTTCGTTCTGGAACGGGCCCTGAATGCGGGTGCCAAGGGCCGTATGCTGTTATCTGCCCTTGGTCCTGGATTTACCGCTGGATTTTTGACACTTGAAGCATCGACAGATGTGAAACGATCACAGGAAATGCCAAAGTGACAATATTAGAACTCAATATCGGGCAATGGGTGCTCATTCTGGTGATGGTGCAGCGGCTTGCCGAACTTGTGGTCGCAAAACGAAACACCAAACGCCTTTTGGCGAACGGTGCGCATGAAGTGGGTGCCGGGCATTACCCGCTAATCGTTATTTTGCACGCCAGCTGGATTGCTGTGTTGTTCTATTTTGTCCAAACCACAGCAACCATCCTATGGCCACTTCTTGGTGTTTTTCTTGTGCTGCAGGGTGTGCGTGTCTGGGTGTTGCTTAGTCTGGGAGATTACTGGACGACGCGGATTATCTGCGTCCCCGACGCGCCCCTGATTACCCATGGCCCCTATCGTTGGGTGCGGCATCCGAATTACTTGGTTGTCATTGCAGAAATAGCTGTATTGCCGTTGGCATTTGGTCTTTGGGACGTCGCTATTTTCTTTTCGATCGCAAACGGGCTGGTTTTGTTTTGGCGCATTCGCCTTGAAAATGCGTCCTTGTCAAACCGGCCTCAAAAAAATTCGATCTCCCAGGGTCAGGACCTGCCAATCAATTGAGTTCAGTTTGCGCTGGCAGAGCGCTTGTATGAATGGGGGCTGCAATAAAAAACCGGAATGCAGAACATCCCGGCTGGACAATTTGGTTCTGTATACCCGTGCTAGATTTTGTTGCCTGAACCGGATTTGATGTTGGCACGCGGGTTGATACGACCATGCAACCCGGAATCACGACGCCTGCGGATTGCGGTCATTTTTTCGCGATGCAAATCAAGTTTGGTGAAACCTGGAATGGTTGCCTGTTTTTCTGCGACATGTTTGTCTTCAGCAACTTTCAGCGCGGCAGGTCCTTCGGTCTTCCAAAGGTCCTTCAGGCGGGCTTCATCTGTTTTGTTACCGAGGCTCACCTGGCGCAGGGCCATGCCGGATTTTTCGGCTTCACCGGTGACAATAAGTGCGGCAACAGCAGCAATATTTTCTGCATCGGTTTTCTGATCGTTTGACAAATGAGTTGTCCTGTTTCGGCTGGCCACACGGGCGTGCAACCTGTTTGGCTGGGACTGGTAGCGGAATGCAGCGGTAATGTACAGCTTGCGGGAAAACTCCGGCAGTTTGTCCTTAAAATATTTGGGTGATTATCGCTACTGTATGTTTAACTTCGGCAGTATTTTCGTTGGGTGGTTTAATTAATGCTATTTTCGCGGGTAGTTTTGATGATATTTCTATTATTCC
>JAESRR010000066.1 GCA_016764535.1 Cohaesibacteraceae bacterium
TCAGCACGGGAAACAAATCCATATCCTGCGCCTGAAGCCACAATCTCCCGGACTGTTTCTCGCCCTTCGGCTTCGATGGTTGGTACAAGTGTAACCCCGATAGACTGGCAGTAATCCTGAATAAGCTCCCGTGTCTTGGAACCAGTTTCACGGGCCACGAGCGGATATTTTGACAATTCTTTCAACGAAAGTGGTTTTTGATCTTCTGGAAACATACCCCGGGCAGCGAACGGAACTATCGGCGTTTTATCCAGACTAATTGATTGAACGTCACGCGTTTTTTCGAACAGCCCACCCACACCAATTTCAACCTGATAATTTCTCAACGCATTAAGTACGTCGTTCGTGTTACCGGATTTCAAAGAAACCAGAACTTTGGGGTATTCATTGCGAAAATCGGCAAGAGCCGCCGAAAAATGATCAACCGACCCGGCAATAATTCGCAATACCCCTTCGACTTCTGCTCTTGCTTCATCAAGATAATCGTCTATTCGCTCTTCAATTTCAAAAAGTTGTTTGGTTAATAACAACAGCTGCCTGCCTGCCTCGGTGAGTTGTACTCTTTTCCTTGTTCTCGAAAATAAGAGAACATCACTGGATTGCTCAAGTTTCCGTACCTGGTCGGATATAGCAGGCTGCGTCAAAAACATCGCTTCAGCGGCTCGGGAAAAACCACCATAAACCGCCACGAAATGAAATGCCCGGAGTTGCGAATAACGCATATTTGAAATCCCGCCGATAACATAAGTTAAACTTATCAAATGATAATAATTAACAATTTTACATATAGTTGGCCATAGCGCAAAATTGGTCATCACATGCTTTTGGATAGATTATGACCAAAATTATCAATAGATTTGAAACACCGGTTCTGGGCGAACCTTTCCTGTTAACACCAGGCCCACTCACGACTTCATACAAAGTGAAAGAAGCCATGCTGCGGGACTGGGGAAGTTGGGATGTTGATTTTCGAAAAATGACTTCGCAATTACGCGAGGCTATTTTAGACCTTCTGGGTGAAGGAAAAAAAGATTTTGATTGCGTACCAATGCAGGGAAGTGGAACATTTTCTGTAGAAGCAATGTTGACTTCCTTCATTCCTGCAAATGGCAAAACCCTTGTACTGGCCAATGGAGCATATGGTCAGCGATCGGCTCAAACATTGAAGCAAGCTGGTCGTGACGTCCTGGTTCTCGACAAAGGCGATTACATGCCGCCACGAGGAGACGAAGTTTCAAAAATCCTGAAAAATGACAAGGATATTACACATGTTGTTGCAATTCACTGTGAGACAAGCTCCGGCATTCTCAACCCGGTAGAAGAGATTTCCAAAGCAACCTATGCTGCTGGATGCAAATTGCTCGTCGATAGCATGTCTGCGTTTGGCGCGATCCCGCTTGAACCACATCAGGTTCGGTATGAAGCCCTGGTATCATCGGCTAACAAATGTATCGAAGGTGTGCCTGGATTTGGTTTCATTGTAGCCCGAAAAGATGCGCTAGAGAAAGCCAAAGGAAATTGCGCATCAATCAGCCTTGATGTGCATGCCCAGTGGGCTCACATGAACAAAACCGGACAATGGCGTTTTACGCCTCCAACACATGTTGTCGCTGCTTTTATGGAGGCTTTGCGTGCACACAAGGAAGAAGGCGGCGTCGCAGCTCGCGGTGCCCGATACGCAAAAAACAGAGACACGCTGGTAGCTGGCATGCGTGAAATCGGATTTGAAACTCTTCTTGACAAACAATGGTTGTCTCCAATCATTGTAACTTTTTTTTCGCCTGCCGATCCTAACTTCGGATTTCAAAAATTCTACGATCTTATGAAATCGCGAGGTTTCATTATTTATCCAGGAAAACTAACAGTTGTTGACAGTTTTCGCATCGGCTGCATTGGCCATCTGGATGCTGGCGTTATGAAAAATGTAGTGTCAGCAGCTCGCGATACCCTTAAAGAAATGAATGTGACTTCAGCTGGTCCACCACCAGCAGCAATTCAGGAACGCCAGGCCCTCCTGGCACATTAATCCAGATTTTAAGTGAGAATTTACGATGCAGAATAAGAAACCGATTAGTGTAAATGGTCGCGAGTACCAGTTCCCGAATGTAACGGCAATTGTCATCTGCCTTGATGGTTGCGAACCGGCATATCTGGAACATGCTATTGCTGATGGACTGATGCCAACACTGAAACGAATGCAGGAAACGCAGACGAGCAGACTTGCACATTCTGTCATCCCATCGTTTACAAACCCAAATAACCTTTCAATTGCCACTGGCCGCCCACCAATAGTACATGGAATTTGTGGGAATTTCCTGTTTGACCCTGACACAGGCCAGGAAGTCATGATGAACGATGTTCGTTTTTTGCGAGCGCCAACTATATTCAGCAAATTTTATGCAGCTGGAGCAAAAGTTGCTGTGATAACAGCAAAAGACAAACTCCGTGCTTTGCTTGGTGCAGGCCTTGAGTTCGATGATGATCGTGCAAGATGCTACTCGGCAGAAAAATCTGACTCATCAACTCAAGCTGAACATGGCCAGGCCAAAGCGAGCGAATGGCTCGGTATGGCCCAACCAGAAGTATATTCGGCCGAACTTTCAGAGTTTGTTTTTGCCGCAGGTGTGAAATTGCTTCAGGACTGGAGCCCGGACCTGATGTATCTCACGACCACCGATTATGTTCAGCATAAATATGCGCCTGAACATCCGCAAGCAAAAGCATTTTACGAAATGTTCGACCGCTACTTGACACAACTGGATGCCATGAATGCAGCAATCGTTGTTACCGCTGACCACGGGATGAAACCAAAACATCTTGCGGATGGTAGTCCCGCTGTCATCTACGTTCAGGATTTGTTTGACGAATGGTTGGGTAAAGAAGAAGCGCGTGTAATTTTGCCCATTACCGACCCTTATGTTGTTCATCATGGTGCATTGGGTTCATTCGCAACTGTATATTTGCCCAAAGAAGCCAATTTCGATGACATTAGAACGAAGTTGCTGACACATGACGCGATTACACATGTGTTAAGCAAACAGGAAGCCGTTGACCAGTTTGAGCTGCCGGAAGATCGGATCGGCGACATGGTTCTTGTATCAGGCGAAAATGTCTGCATTGGCACTTCAAAAGACCGACACGATCTGGATGCTCTTAACGAGCCTCTCCGCTCACATGGTGGCCTGACCGAGCAAGTCGTACCGTTCATTGTCAATCGCAAGATTGAAATTGAGACAGCTCCGGTACTTAGAAACTTCGATGCGTTTTTTGTGGCGACCGCTGCAGCTGCCCTTTAGTGGAAAGGCCAAATTATGTCTGTATCTCCAATTCAGCCACGACATGAATCCATGCGGTTGGCCGGACGCAAAATTGATACAAAAGAACGGGTGGAAATCCGGTATCCATATACAAATGAGGTTATCGGATCTGTTCCTGCGGGCACTTCAGAACATGTAAAAGAAGCGTTTGAAATCGCAGCGTCGTATCAACCATCGCTCAGCCGATATGAGCGGCAACAAATTCTGCTAAATACAGCAAAAATAATATCGGAGCGCAAATCCGAACTTGCACCGATCATAACTGCCGAATTGGGTATCTCCCTCGCAGACGCATTATATGAATGCGGCCGTGCTACTGATGTATATACCCTTGCTGGTCAGGTATGTATTCTGGACGACGGAGAAATCTACTCTTGTGATCTCACACCGCATGGAACAGAACGCAAAATATTCACATTGCGAGAACCACTGAGATCAATCTCCGCAATAACACCGTTCAATCATCCACTTAACATGGTCAGCCATAAGATTGCACCGGCGATCGCGACAAATAACTGCGTTGTACTCAAACCCACAGAGTTAACTCCCCTCACCGCGATTTGGTTGGCGGATGCGCTGTACGAAGCCGGACTGCCGCCAGAAATGCTATCTGTAATAACCGGGTGGCCGAAAGACATTGGTGACGAAATGGTCACCAATCAGAACATAGAACTGGTTACATTTACAGGCGGCGTACCTATTGGAAAACTGATAGCAAAAAAAGCCGTTTACAAGCGCCAGATACTCGAATTGGGCGGAAATGATCCTTTAATTATCTGCAACGATTTGTCAGATAAGGATTTGGAAAAAGCAGCAAAACTGGCTGTGGCCGGGGCAACCAAAAACTCGGGACAACGCTGCACGGCTGTTAAACGCATACTATGCCAGGAGAGTGTCGCCGACAAATTTTCAAAATTGGTCAATGAGCTTGCCCGGGAAATCAAATTCGGTAATCCGATGGATCCCGGGACAATGCTGGGCACGGTCATCCACGCAAAAGCTGCCGAAACATTTGAAGAAAGAGTATTCCAGGCAGAAAGTTCCGGGGCCAAAATACTATACCATCCCCCAAGAGATGGCGCACTTTTACCCCCTATTGTCATTGATCACGTGGATCATAATTCTGAATTGGTAATGGAAGAAACTTTTGGGCCAATTATTCCAATTATTCGCGTATCAGATGATGACGATGAAGTTATCAGGATTTCAAATTCCACTGCCTTCGGATTATCTTCTGGTGTGTGCACTAATAATTATTGGCGCATACAAAAATACATTAGAAGTCTCAAGGTGGGTACTGTAAATATTTGGGAAGTGCCGGGCTATCGTACAGAAATGTCACCGTTCGGGGGCATTAAAGACAGTGGAAACGGCTATAAAGAGGGTGTAATGGAGGCAATGAAACACTACACCAATATCAAGACATTCTCGCTCCCCTGGAACTAGCTGAACCAACATTTCTCCAATTCAAATTCGATGAATATTGGAACGATGGCCGGTATGATGTTGCTCACACTGCAGGTGAACCAAAACCTCATCTGCAGTCCGGGCGATATAAATCGATACCGCGCACAAATCCTGAAACAATTTTCTGACGGCTCAGACTAAATGTCAGATCAGGCCCAAACCCCGGCTTATAAGCAATTCCATCACTCTCTTTATTTTCAACCATAGGGCGGGCAACATATTGACTATTGTGAATAGTATTATCAGTGAGGTGAATTTTTGAGTGGATTTGTAATTACAATAGTTCTGTTTGCTGCATTATTTCATGCAACCTGGAATGCTCTTGTAAAAGGGGCGCAAGATCGAACTATCACGATTGGACTTGTGGCGCTGGGGCACGTAATTCCCGGAGTAATTCTGGTTTACATGTTCGCAGCGCCATCGTTTGAATCAATAAAATTCATAATTGCTTCGACCATAATCCATTGGCTCTATTACTATTTACTCAATATTGCCTACCGATATGGTGATCTAAGCGTTGTCTACCCAATCTCGCGCGGCTTAACCCCAATCATAATTGCTTTAGGTGCACAATACTGGATCGGTGAAGTACTTCCAACTGCGGCATGGCTGGGAATAATTACAATATCCATTGGAGTGATCATTGTTTCATGGGACAGCATCAGCAAAAAAATGCCCTATATGGGTCTGCTGGCTGCCGCAGGATTGGCAATCGTGATTTCTGCATACTCAACGGTTGATGGCGTTGGAGTTCGAATATCAAATAACTCAATGGCATATATAGGCTGGTTATTTATTGCTGAAATTTTTGTGGTTATCTTTGTTTTTTCTTCAAGATGGTCACGCCTTGCAAAACTACCAGTCAAACAATCCATGCTCGGTATCCTGGGCGGTGTTATGTCAGGCACGGCATACGGAATGGTGCTATATGCGCAAACATTGGCTCCTCTCGGGATTGTCTCCGCTGTACGGGAAACTTCTGTCATTTTTGCAGCAATTATTGGCGTTTATTTTTTCCGGGAAGGAAAATGGCCTGTGCGTTTGCTGGCTGCCTCTGCCGTCGGGTTGGGTATCATATTAATCGCCTTTGGAACACAAGTTGATACACTTCATGGCTGAATAACAATTGACTGCCGATTTGAAGCATGGCCGAACACCAAAACAAGGGCGTTGTTGGTGCCAGACCAAACAATGTTTGCAATGACGCTCAGGTGCCCTGCACGCAATACCTCTACGGATTCTGTCAATTGCATAAAATTGACAAAAGTGAGGGCCCAATCAACTACTTAAGGTCAGTCAGGCATTGACCTAACTCATCTGGAACGCAGATTTTCTTTAACTCCGTTTCGAGTAAAATGCAGATCTGTCAAAGCCGGATCATCATTTTCCATTCGCCAACTCAGCAATTTTCCGGCGTACTCCTTGATTATTTCATAATAGGCAGGATCATTGGATCTGTCGAAAAACTCTTCCGGGTCATCATTGTGGTCGAAAAATAATGACGGCAATCCAGCAAAATGGACGTACTTATAGCGTTCGCCGCAAATAATATTTACCATGCATTTTTTCATTTCCAAACCCAGTGGTGTCTTCTCGATATCGTTGTTAGCACTTCTAAGGTCAAATTCCGCGTGGTATTCCTGGCGCCAGTTTTGCGGTTTTTCCCCGGAACAAAATTGTAGCAGGGAATGGCCATCACACTGGTGGGGAATTACGATACCAATGGCCTCAAGCAAAGTTGGCATGATATCAATTGACTCTGTAAAAGCATCTACTGACCTGCCACAGGAACGTCGTGATTTTTCGCGAGGATCACGGATAATCAAGGGCACATGGAAGGTTTTGTCAAAATAACAAAATTTGGAAAATGCCCAGTGATCGCCCATTTGTTCACCATGATCGGAAGTAAAAACAATCAGGGTGTTATCATATGCGCCGGTCTTCTTGAGATGACCAATCAATCTTCCAATTTGAGAGTCAACTTCTGACATCATGCCAAAGTAGGTTGCCTTGACCTGCTGCAATTCCATTTCCGACAAGATGTTATGATCACCAGACGAAGTGCCGTAAGTGTACCCGGTTCCTCTTTGATTAAGAACATAATATTTCAACCAGGGGTGTTGCTCTATTTCCTGTTCCATGGTTTCGCGTCGAACAGGTAGCGGCATGTCCCGGGCAACATACATTTTGTTGTACGGTTCAGGTGCTACAAAGGGAGGATGGGGAGAATAGAAAGACAGGTGTACAAACCAGGGATCACCATCCTGTTTTGAAAGGTGGTCAATTGTCTCATCTACAAGGAATGCTGTGTGACTGTCCTCGGCTTTGAAAATTGCCGGCTCGTAGGTTTTTCCGCGAATTTCTGCCCCGGGTTGGCGCGTCTTTGGTTTAAATATACCAGTTGGAGTTTCCGGGATTGAATATCCACTGGCTCTCAGTTTTGCCAGCCAGGGTTCCCAGCTTCCGTTCAGATGTGAACCAACATCCATTCCGGGCAATACACCTTCATAAGTACCTGGATTTCTGTCAGAATCCACCTGCTGCCGGGGGTCAAGACTAACATCTGTATATCCGAACAATATAGGTTTGTACCCGGCTTTCCGCGCTTCCAGAGCTACGTTCGTATGACGAAAATCCAATGGCGTACCATTGAGCAAAGATCTGTGGTTCTGCAAATACATACCGGTATACAAGCATGCTCTTGACGGGCCGCAAGGTACAGCCTGGGCAAAATGCTTCTTAAAAACAACGCCATCTGCTGCCAGAGCATCGAGATTGGGAGTTTTAACGTGAGGATGATCAAGTGCAGAAAGGCATTCGCCCTGCCATTGATCAGCGGTTATGAAGAGTATGTTCATGGCATGCATCTCATTAAACAAAATTGGAGAAACAGCAGGGGCGTTTTGGCGTCAAACCGTGTGTGACACGGTTAGCAATCGAAAATGCCTTACAAATTCAATTCATCGGCAAAATGACAAGAGACAAAATGCTCTTCGTCAATTTGTCGCCATTCGGGTGCCTCTTCACTACAACGCGGTTTGGCATGCGGACATCGGGTATGAAACCGACAGCCGGAAGGAGGAGAAAGCGGACTGGGTATTTCTCCCTCAAGTTTTATCGCCTGGCTTTCCGCATCGGGATCAAGCGAGGGAATTGCAGACAGCAAAGCAGCAGTATATGGATGACGAGGCTTTCGGAACAGTGCCTTGTTGGGTGCCATCTCGACAATTTGTCCAAGGTACATCACCGCCACAACATCACAGACATGTGCCACGACGCTTAAATCGTGAGAGATGAAAAGAAAGGTTAACCCGTGTTCTTTTTGCAATGACTTAAGCAAATTTAGAATATCGGCCTGAATGGACACATCAAGGGCGGCAACACTCTCGTCGGCAACCAAAAAATCAGGATTGGCCACAAGCGCCCGCGCAATGGAAATACGTTGACGCTGCCCACCCGAAAAGGCATGAGGAAATCTGCGTAAATGTTCAATGTTTAATCTACATTCACTGGCGATATCCCGAACCCGCTGGTTGGTTTCTTCTTTATTCTCAGTCAACTTCATGACTTCCAGCGGCTCCGCAATAATGTCACGAACCGTCATCCGGGGACTTAGAGCAGCATAAGGATCTTGAAAAATCAATTGCGCCCGACGACGGAAATCCAAAAGATCCTGGTTTTTCAAGCTTTTTACGTCAAATTTACGTTCACCGTCATTGAAGGTAATTTCCCCTTTAGAGATGGGAGCAGCCTGTAGAATTGCACGGCCGAGTGTGGTTTTACCCGAACCACTTTCTCCCACGAGGCCAAAAAACTGTCCTCTTTTTATGTCGATGTTTATGTTGTCGACCGCCTTCACAATCTTCTTTTCGCCAAACCATCCTCCAACAATAGGATAGTGAACACCCAGACCCTTAATAGAAACAATATTCTCGCTCATGATGTTGCTTCCTGTGTATTTGAATTCAACAATTTTTCTGCGGCAAAACAAGCGACGTCATGTTCGTTTGTAACAAGTTTCATTTCTGGTTCGTTAATACTGCATTGCCCTTCAATAAACTCCGAACAACGTGTGTGAAAAACACAACCATTTGGACGTTCCAGCGGACTGGGAATATCTCCCGGTATTGGTGTTAAAGGCGCATCAAGATCATCCAGTTTTGGTATCGCTTTCATCAAACCTTTTGTGTAGGGATGCTGCGGATTATTTAACACAGATCGTACAGATCCGGTTTCCACATGCTGGCCGAGATACATTACAGTTATTCTGTCCGCGACTTGTGCAATAACGCCCAGATCATGCGTGATGAAGAGGATCGCCATCTGATATTCTTCAACCAGGTCTTGCATCAAATCCAGAACCTGAGCCTGGATTGTTACATCAAGGGCCGTAGTGGGTTCATCAGCAATAAGCAACTTTGGTTTTGTAGACAGCGCCATTGCAATCATCGCTCTTTGGCGCATCCCACCAGACAGTTCAAACACATATTGATCAAACCGGGTTGGTGCATCGGAAATGCCAACACGCGCCAGCATGTCGATAGCAATGCTCTTGGCTTCTTTTTTTGAAACCTTTAAATGCAGCCTCAACGTTTCAGACATTTGTTTGCCGATAGTCAATGCCGGAGCAAAACTCGCCATCGGTTCCTGAAAAACCATAGAAACAGCACCACCACGTATATACAGCAGATCTTCTGGTTTCGTCAGGGATAGAACGTCAATTTCCTTATCATCAACATTAAGAGTAATTTTGGAATCCGGTCCATAAACAGTGTTGCCAGCGTTTAATTTCATCAGGGATTTCGCGGTAACCGATTTGCCCGATCCACTTTCGCCAACAAGGCCCAGTACTTCACCAGGACCGATGTCAAAAGACACTTTGTTTACTGCCGTTATGCGGCCTTCATCGGTATTGAACTGGACTGTCAGATCGCGAACCGAAACAAGAGGTGCCACCATTATTTCTTCTCCGAATAGGGGTCAGCAGCATCCCGTAGACCATCGCCAACGAAGACAAAAGCCATGACAATTACTACAAATATTGGCAGGGGAATGAAATACCATTGATAGTTCAACATGATATCCACGTCAGTAACATTTTGTAGCAAAACACCCAATGAATTGACCGGGTCTTTAAGCCCGAGCCCAACGAAACTCAACGCAGTTTCAGACAGCACCATGTAGGGGAATGAAATTACCAGATCAACAATGATGTAGCTTGTAAAGGACGGGAGCAAATGCCGACGAATTATATGAGGGGCTTTTGCACCGCACAGCTGTGATGCCAGGATATAGTCCTGCGTTCGTTCAGCAAGAATATGTGTCCTGATACGCCTGGCAAGAGTAG
>JAESRR010000216.1 GCA_016764535.1 Cohaesibacteraceae bacterium
TGGAATGTTTCTGTTTCCATTGTGTTGCGCTGATCAACTCTTTGCCAGCGTGTATCCTTTTCGACAGCCAGATAATGTAGCTGCGGGCTGTGTTGGCGCTCGAGGAAGTATGTCATCACCCGGGTTCTTTGCTTTTGAGCGAAAAACCCAAGATCCAGTATGACCGGAATATCACGCGCCAGCATTTTGAGCGCCTCGAGACAGATCTGTGCTTCAATCCGTTCGGTTCGCTGCAGCGCCCACTCATAAGACGGCGGGTTGGGCATATCAGGGACGAACAGGGTTTTGAACCATTGGTCACCGGAAAAGATGTAAGCGTTGGTCTTTTGCGCCAGGTTTGACGCATACGTGCTTTTACCTGCACCTACATTGCCGACAATGAGAGATATGTTTGTCATCCGGTATCCTGGTGCTCAAGCGGGGTTGCAGGAATAACGGAATGGACGACGGATCGCCAGCCGAATGGTTTGCAGAGTGCTTTATGCAGGATTACTGTGGTGTTTGGGCAACTTGAAATGACCGCCATGCACCAACCACACGGGCGCAGGTTTTTTTGGTTAGATGAAAACGCGGTTTTGGCGGGATGTGGGCGCGACGCCTGGGCCGATAGACAAAATAATCTGTCAGCACCAGGACATAAAGGATAGTGCATCCAAGCATCTGCAGAAGTGGCATCATCAATATTGCCGGATCAGTAATGCCGTGCAGATATGCCACGTATAATTCAAGCGTACCAATGATCAGGGTGTAGAGCGTCACCGATGTGAAGCCAAAATAGCCCGAGCCATGATCCTTGATCAACGCCCATGCTACAACAAAACCGGAAATAACCCGAAGCCAGCCAATTGCGAGAAGCAAACTGTTGCCATCTGATCCTTCGATCAAAGTGATGCCCATATAGTCACCACGAATGATCACCAAAAGCATCGCGGCATAGACAGCAAAACGGCAAAGATCCTTTGGTAAATCATCCGATCGTATGGCTGAAAAACTCATGGTGTGACCCTGAAATATTACCGACGCAGCCAAGTTATGACAGGATTCTACCCAATCGCGCAGCGTATAGTTAATTCAGGGTTAAAAAACATGGTTAACAGATTGTGAATAAACCTTGATAGTGTGGCGGGGGAAGGTGTTTGGGGAAATTCGGGCAGGTTTTTTTGTTGGATGATTTTTGTCTCAAACCAATGATTACTATCCGCGCTGTTGACGATAAACCAACAGATCAACAGCAACCAGAACGAAGAGAACACCGCCTGCAAGCACCTGTACAAAGGGCAGGATTTCATCCAGTCGATAGGGTGTATAGGCAAGTACGGATATTTGCAGATCTGGAAATATCACCACCAGATTGAAGCCAATCATCAGCACATATCCCAAGTATCCCAGAATGTTATCCCTGATCAGGGCAGCTGCGATGGCAAATCCCGCAGCGACCCGGAGCCAGCCCAGGATACGCATCCAGTGATTGTCTTTCACATTTTCCAGTATCGAAAGGCCTTCCGAGAGACTTTGGAAGAAAACCAGTAGTACCGCCGCAAAAACAGCAACCCGGCAGATGAAACGGACAAAATCATCGGTGCGGGTTTCCGGTGCTGTGAGTGACATGATGGTTTGGTTCCCGATTGTTGGTACAAGCCACCTTTATGACAGGCTGAAGCATGGTTCTCACCCCAAACCATGGAATGTCGTTAAGCCAGGATGGTCATAACTGTTGCAATTTGTATCGGATTTGATTTGAAGTTTTGTCTTCTACAGAAATATCTTGCCGTTATCCCTGGAGGAAATAATTGCCAGTAAGACAAGTATGGCAAATTCCCCGATCATCTTTAGTTTGTACTGGCGACGTATGCCCATAACATTGCTCATCAAGGTTCTGGATCAGGTGTTCCAGTGGCTGGTTCGCTGAAATTTCTGCATCTGTCGATCCGGATTTTCTACCCGGTTTGTTTGGGCTTTTCTGCGTAGGGTTCCGGTTTGATCGGATTGTCAACCTGGTTTCTCGTTTCATCGCGATACGGATTGATCGGTTTGATGATCGTTACATCACGCTCCGGGCATCGGGTCTGCGTTAATACGAGAGCGTCGGTTGCGGGCATTGCCTCGCCAAATAAATGGCCCTGTCCCTGGTGGCAACCGATATCACGCAATCCTTCAAGCTGGCTTCTGTGTTCAATACCTTCTGCTGAGGTCGCAATTTCCAGACCATTACCAAGGGCGACGATAGCCCGGATGATTTGATTGCGTTTTTTATCATCTTCAAACGACTCGATGAAAGCCTGATCAATCTTGATGCGGTCAAATTTGTAATGAGCAAGATGCGCGAGCGAACTGTAACCGCTGCCAAAATCGTCCAACGATAGTCGCACGCCGGCATTTTGTAGATCCATCAGGATTTGTTTTGCGGTCTCGGGCTCGTTGATCAAGCCGCTTTCCGTGACATCAATCTCCAGTCGGGACGCAGGGAACCCGGCATGTCCGAGCGCACGGACTATCCGTAATCCCAATACCTTGTCGGACAATTGTGTGACAGACAGATTGAATGACAGCATCAGGTCCTTTGGCCATTCCTTTGCGTCTCTGCAGGCCTGATATAACATATTTTCCGACAGCTCTGTAATTAGTCCAAGCTCATCGGCAAGAGGTATAAAAGTCGAAGGAGGGATTTGTGTGCCGTCTTTGTTGGTCCACCGGGCCAGCGCTTCAAAACCGAGAAGGGAACCATCCGCAAGAGAAACAATGGGCTGATAGAATGGTATGATATTGTGGTTGTGAACTGCTTCCGTTAAATCGGATTCCAGTTTGGCCCGTTCAAACAGTGTGTTCTGCATTTTTTTGTCGAAGCGCATGACACCGTTGCGGCCGGATTTTTTAACCGCATACATTGCCGTGTCCGCATTGTCTGATGCAAGGATGAAGGTGTCGCCGTCTCCGGGGAAACATGCAACGCCAATTGAGCAGCCAACCTGGGCATGCATACTGTCCAGTCGCATAGGTCGCGTTACTGCGTTTAATATTGTTTCACCAAAAGACATCACATCGGGAATGCACCCGATATCAACAATCACAATGAACTCATCGCCACCAAGGCGCCCGACCATTTCGGTCGCTGCGAGACCTTTCAGGCGTTTGGCAACATTGTTGAGCAGTTCGTCACCACCGACATGACCATGCAGATCGTTGATCTGTTTAAACCCATCCAGATCAAGCATGTAGATTGCATAGGTCGGGATCGCACGATTGTGGGCGCTCGCGTCAGCCTTGTCTGCAAACTCCCGTAAATAACGACGGTTTGGCAACTCTGTCAGCAGATCATGACGGGCAAGCCAGGTGATGCGTTCTTCTGCAAGACGACGTTTTTCCAATTCGCGCAGACTTTCTGCCCGTCTGCGCCAGGCATAGACAAACCCGCTGGTGCTCATACACATCAGAGCGAGGATCACTTCATCCAGATCATATTCTTCATATTGTTCTACGAACTCGACCAGCATTTCAAATGCTTCAACACTGGCGAGAATGTACCAGGCCAGGACCGCCAGAGTGACAAAAATTGCCACTTCTACGATCGGTGGTTTAGTGGAAGATCTGTTTTCGCCCATGAATAGATACTCACTCAATACAATATCATATCTAGTGGTTGGTTCTATCAGAGATTACTTAACAATATGCGATTGATATCATTGGTTAATTGTTAAGTATATCTTCTGTAGTGCTGCGGTTAATGCAATGATTGTTATAGAAATTGTAGTTTTACTTAAATCAGGTAATCCCAACTATTTATACTTTGAATTTACTGTGACAATTATCAAAAATACCAGTATGTAAGTTTGTGATTTTATATCGTGTGGAATCCAGAATAGCGGTGGCAATTGCCATTCCGGACCATGGAACTTTATGAGTGGGGCGAGGACTTCAGGCGGGTTAATCCAGGCACCGCCAGCCCTTCTGGCAATTTCGAGGCTAAATCCAATAAGGCCCCAACGCCACCCTGCAATCAGGCCAATGCCGGCAATAAGCCCGAGAGACCATGTTCCCGCAAGGGAAACCGATAGTGGTCTGCCCGAGAACCCGATGATCCCGCCGATATCATACAGCCGAAACAACATGTCGTGCGTGACGGTGAGGCAAAGACAACCTCCTGTAACCAGTACAAGTAAACGGGAGATCTCCCTTCCTCGCGAAGTGTTTCCCCCGGGAATGATCATTTTGCTTTGTTGCGGAAAATTGCTTCGTCGCAAGAAGAACCAGGCCGGTACATAAAGTAGAAACCCGCTGCCAAACAGCATCACAAACATGATTGCGGCGTGAATGGATGGCGTGATGGCACCTTGTGGCAGGACATAACCAAATATCGCATAAACATCGAACCAGTTGGCGATCATCAAAGGCCAAAGGATTAGAAGAACCGGCATCGCAAGAATTGCGAAGACGATGACGGCTCTTTTACATCGGCGTAGCAGATATAATGACCAGAACCCGGTGAGGCAGGCGAGCAGACCGCCAACTATAGCGATGGTGTTGAGCCCCGAGGGATCATCCGGATACCAGAGTGATAGAGAGATCAGCCCCAGACTGACAGACAGTGCAGTAAAATAGAGGGACACCAGCCAGATCAACGCAAGGCATATATTTTGTCGCGTTGATGCAAGGCTCCATTCAGCCTTGCGATAATCAATGATGCGTGTGGGAGAGATGGTCATACTATTTGTTTAATGAAACGGTTGGGACAGAGCAATAGTCCAGCGGTCAGTTTGCTTTGATACGTCTAAAGATCCCGTATCCAGTTTTCGTAACGTGTATCAGTGCCGGTGAAGTTTCTACGATCGGATTTCCCGTTCATTTCAGTGAGTTTTGCGTCACGCGGTGACATGCCAAATCGTTTTTTAAAGGACCGGCTGAAGGAGCTGTCACCGGGAAAGCCACAGGAAAAGGCAACGTCACTGATGGATTGATGATGGTTTGCAGGGTCAAGTAACATCACCATGGCACGCTTTAAACGCCGTTCCAGAACGAAAGCCTGCACTCCGCCAGCGGCACGAAACATTCCGTAAAGTTTATAGCGTGAGACATTCACCAGACGCATCAACATCTCGACCGACAAAGCGGGATCATACAGGTTTACGTCTATTATCTTTTTGGTCAGCATCATCAAAGCGGTTTCCGTGCTGTGGTCCTGAACCAGATTGCCATCCGGGGTGCTGTTAAGACATGCGGCAATCAGTGCGACAGTCGCGGGGTTGACTTCGACAGCCTGGGCAAGGGTGATTTGCGATGAAAGATCGTTTAACGATCGAATGTGATCGTGCAACAATTGCACCAGCGGTTGATCACTGGTCAATCGGCGCATGTGTTGCTGATCAGGAAAATTGAGATGTGGTTCCAGCAATGCACGGGGTACAATCATCGACTGATTGGTAAAGTTGCCTGTCCGCGTGTGAGACGTGCGGGAAAGATCATATACAATCAAACCGGTGTGTGGGACCTGTAATTGTTCGCCAGCATGCTCAAACCACATGCCACCCGTTTCATAGAGCTGAATCATATAATGATCCATATTGTCCCGGGCAATATTCCGCTCGGTTCGGATCCAGCTTTGCTGTTGGGTGGACGTGCGTGCCAGAATGATCTGACCAAATACACTGGCTTCGATACGTGCTTCAAACGGGCCGTCGCGGATGTCTTTTTCTGCTTCGACATCGAATATGAAGGAGATGCTTTCCTTCCAGAAAGCGTAACGCTCATTGGGCGTTATCTCGGAAAGGGAGAAAACCGCGTGTGGTATTTTTTCTTCCGGCAGTAAGCCTGACTGATCCTGTTCCAGGTTTTCTGTAGTTGTTTTACTCAAAATCTATCCGGTCATTTAAAAGCAGTTTTCTGCAAATGCAGGTGCCCGGAATTCAGGGCTTCATTCTCCCGGTGGAAAAATTTAATGTCCACCATCATCGTTTGTAACCGTTAGCATAATATAAAAACCGTGTGGCGTCTTGAAAATGCAATTTCATGGCCGAAACCAGGGTCGTTTGGCGGATCTCGAATGGCTATCAAAGTTAACAGCTATCCCTGTTTGTTGACTTATCCACAAGTCAGTGCAACTGCATTTGTGCATGACGTTTGAAATTCTATGCATAGTGTTTGAACTTGACTGATTGGTCTTTAAATTCGGGAAATAGCAAGGTTACCCTGAGGCAGTTGCGGGCGAGGCGTATTTTCAAGCCACAACAAGCCAGCCATGGTTTTGGTTGGTCCTTTATATTGTATTGGGGTATTGCGTATGCGTTATATGGTGGGCGGCACAGCAAATTGTGTCACGAAATTTCTAAAACACACCAAAAGCGCTGCTATGACTCTTGGCATAATTGCTGCTGGCCAAATGAGTCTTCCATTCATGGTATCTGAAGCTGAAGCAGCTGCAAATTGTTCCCAAATTGTCAATGATGATGCATTTTCCGGGGTTAGTGAGACAAGCCTGATTTCCGGTGTACAGACCAAATATTGTGGGCCGGCCGCGGGAGTGGTAACAATTCAAAATGGTTTTGATATCACCAACCGAATTGATACCAATGACAAGATCTTCTTTGCAAATTATTTAAAAGGGGGTAAGGATTCTACGACTTCCCCATCTTGTTCCGGGGCTGGCTGTGGCGCGGTCTCGGGTCAAACAGTGGAATGTGCAAGACCAGCCGGAAAAGGTGGTGCCTGCCAAATCAGCTATTCCTATACTGATCAATTGTCAGCCACCATCACTCTGGTTATGAATGTTCCGGAAAATTCATCTACGATTGAAGCTTTCACGGTCACCGGTGGTGCGTTTGATGATTTTTCCCGTCCGTCTGTTTCGGTCACCGAACAATCTCCGGGAGCAATCAAACAGGCTTCCTATAAATTTGATATCGTATTTTCAGAATCCGTTACCGGGTTCGCCCTGGTTGATGTTGATATCATCAACGGGAGTGTAACGCTGTTGACCGGTACCAATGCGAATTATGTCGCAACCGTTAGTCCCAATGGAACCGATCCTCTAACCTTCAGTATCGCTGAAAATACAGCCTTTGATTCAATCAATAACGGTAATACTGCTTCAGGATCTGTGGGAATTGCAGCGACCGTGATAGCAGAAACCCAAAGGCAAATCGGATCGTTCCTTTCCTCCAGAACTACACATCTACTTCAGAACCAACCCGATATTGGTGGATTTCCTGGTAATGGCGGTGGATTTTCCAACAGTCCGCTCGGGTATGCCCGTATCGGGGAAGATGGCAACACACTTGATTTGCAATTTTCAACCAGCCTTGATCGTATTCGGCAAAATGCCGGGAGTGATGTTGTGAGCGCCTATGCGCGGGATAGTTCCGGTTTGCGGGTTAAAGATGCCTTTGCAATGGTTGATGGCGAACAGGTTGCAAACGCTGAGGCTGGTCCCAAATTTGATATCTGGACGCAAATACAGTTTTCGCGTGCCAAATCCGGCGACAACAAATCAGATTTCGCAGTGGCTTATCTTGGTGGTCATGTATTGTTTTCCCCAGATGTTCTGGTTGGTGTTCTTGGGCAGGTCGACTGGTCAAAACAGAAAACAACAGGCAGCAACGCCACGTCGAAAGGTATTGGCTGGATGGTTGGGCCATATTTTGCTGCTCGTCTGGCAGGTCAAAACCTGATGATTGAAGGCCGTGCAGCGTGGGGACAATCGGACAATGAAGTCTCGCCATTTGGCTCGACAGCAGACAGGTTCAATACCACCCGCTGGATGGCGAGTGGTAAGATTTCCGGTCAGTTCAATTATGGCGCGCTGACATTTTCTCCGGCGTTACGTGCGAGTTACATTGAAGAGCAACAACATGCGTTCACCACGTTGACCAAAGTCAGCATCTCCAGTCAGACGATTTCAATTGGTGAGGTCAACTTCGGGCCGAGCGTATCCTATGACATGCAGCTTGATGATGGCTGGAAACTTCAGCCCTATGTAGGTGTTGCCGGTGTCTGGAGTTTTGGTGTTCGGAATGGCGCAAGTGTCCAGACCTCGGGTGCGGAGACCGGAGATGTACGTGGTAAATTCAGCGGTGGTGTTAATCTGGCGCAGGGGCAATGGCTGTCGCTGGTGCTGGATGGCTATTACGACGGTATTGGTGTTGCGGATTACGAAGCATATGGCGGCAAAGCCAGACTTCGGGTGAGGTTGAACTGAGTTTGAAGTGAGTTTGTGAATTACGCATCGGCTTGTCTTCGCCGTAGTGCCGATGCGTTGCCGCTCCTGTTGCTTGACGGGGGCGGCATCCCCATTTCAGCGCCAATATCGGCCTTATACTGGGGTTTGAGGCACAGTGATGGATTCTGATCCATATCAGCATGACACGGTGGATGGATCGTCGATGGTGCCAAGAGTTGACGTTGGAGCAAAGCTCCGGGGTGTGTGGTTTTGCGGTGCCTGAAACAAACTCCATGTCATTCCAGCGGAGGCTGGAATCCATCGCTCGGAATCGAACCCGCATAATTGGTAGTCGGCAAAACTCCGTCTGGAAGTGGCCATATTCTACTTATGAATTCCTTTTGCGAGTTTGGTGATGCTGCAAGTCACAGTGATGGATGCTGATCTGCATCAGCATGACATGGTGGGTGGAACGTCGATGGCCCAATAAACTGTCGTTGGTGTAAAGTTCTGGCGTTGGTGATTTTACAGAGGCCAATACAAACTCCATGTCATTCCAGCGAAGGCTGGAATCCATCATTCGGTCTGGAATAACCGTGCAGGGGTGGTTGGTACGTAGGTGGAATATTAATCAGAAGCTGGAACATAGCTCCGGCGTTAGTGATTGTTCAGAGCTACATCAATGAACCACTTACAATCCAGTTTTCCATTGGTCCTGTCAGTCTCGTCTGTTATGGAGATCCAGCCGACTTTAAAGTCACGAGGAGAGAACACATGGCAACGGGTATTGGTTTTATTGGCCTTGGTATTATGGGCAATCGCATGATGACCAATATGACCGCCCATGGCGGGTTTCATCTTGTTTGTGCGTGGGACCCGGGTGAGCCAGCCTGTGAAAAGGCGAAGGCCGATTTTGCCGGGCTGGAAATCGCCGCGAGCGCCCGGGCAGTGATTGATAATCCAGATGTTCACATTGTTTATATTGCCAGCCCGCCAGCCTCGCACAGGGAATATGCCATGGCCGCAGCTGAAGCAGGCAAGGCGGTGTTCTGCGAGAAGCCTCTGGGCATCGATGTGGCTGAAAGCCGAGAAATGGTTCGAAGATTCGAACAGCTGGGCACCAAAAACGCTGTGAATTATCCGCTGGCGAATTCCATCGCCGCCGATACATTAAAAGCTGCGATTGATGCAGGTGATCTGGGTGAAATTACAGGCGCAAACATCAGCCTGCATTTTGCGCCCTGGCCGCGCGACTGGCAGGCCGATGCGACCTGGTTGAAACAACGGGCTGAAGGCGGGTTCATTCGTGAAGTGGGTTCGCACTGGATATACTTGTCCGAGCGGTTGTTTGGCCAAGCCGATGTAATCAACTCGGTAGTGTTGTTCCCCGATGATGATGTGAGTTGCGAAAGCCATGTGCAGGCGCAACTTGTGTGCGAGGATATTCCCGTTTCACTGACCGCGACTTCCGGCGGCATTGGCCCGGATGTGGTTCAGTTTACGGTTTGGGGCACGAAGACATCCTACCGGATCAACATGTGGGTTGATCTGTTCAGGGCGGATGGCGAGACATGGCAGCCTGTGCATCCGGACATTGATGATGCGCGCGAGGTCAGCTATTTGCGCGGGCTGGATAATCTTCTGGCCTGGTATAAAGATGAACCGCATTCCATCGCCAGTTTTGCCGACGCTCTGAGCGTTCAGGAAGCTGTTGAATCCATTTTATCAGGCGGTGAAGACGATGAAGACTAGATCCGACATTTGATCTAACGATTGCCAATACCTGAATTTTCCGCAATCATTGCGGGAAAGAATGTGGTGACGATATGGGTGGTATTTTGAAGCGGTTCTCCGGGCTTTTGCACGGTGTGGTTATTCTTGTCTCGATTTGTACAGCAAGGCCGGGCGGTGCTGCGACCGTTGAACATTATGAACGATTGTTTTCCATTG
>JAESRR010000279.1 GCA_016764535.1 Cohaesibacteraceae bacterium
ATACTCGATTGGGATTTGCTGAACAGCAGTGTTTCCAACGTCTTTTGTCTTCGCAGCAGTCTCCGCACGATGGATCCTGAAAAAATTTCAGGATGACAAAGTGGTTGTATTTGAAGCTGGAGAAACACAACAGCTTCAGTTACCTGGCTCCAACCCGTCCCACCCACTGTGTCATGCTGATGTCGATCAGCATCCAATCAGGCGTTGGGCTATGCACACGCCAAAACAAAAAATCGAGCCATGCAGCAACCAGGGTACATGCGTCAGAAGATATACTTGATTGGGATTTGCTGAACAGCAGTGTTTCCAACGTCTTTTGTCTTCGCAACAATCTCCGCACGATGGATCCTGAAAAAATTTCAGGATGACAAAGTGGATGTATTTGAAGCTGGAGAAACACAACAACTTTAGTTTCCCAACTCCACCCCACCCACTGTGTCATGCTGATGCAGATCAGCATCCATAGCTCAGCCTAAATACACGGTTCCTGGGTGGTTTCGATCTCGACATTACCATCCAGGTGCCAGATCTTGGCAACGATCTTCCAGCCATCTTCACCCCGGACAAAATTGAGATGGTCGACAAAAATCCGGTCATGGGAATGCAGGCGCAGCTTCACGACCGCACTGAGATCCGACAGCCAGTCAATCAGGACAATTTGATCATTGCGCACCTGATTGATGCTCGCCGGTGATGGCCGTGTTGCGACGTCATTACGAAAATCAGCAACCGGATCAACAAAGATGGTGCCATTGTCAGCATCAAACAGGCTCGATTGTTTATGGAATACCTTGTCGAGACGCTCGGCATCACAATAATAAATTGCGTCAAAATAGGTCTGAACGGCTTCAAGAAGTGTGGACATATGTTGCATCAAAATTCTCCATTTGCGTTGCCGCACTTATTCCAGTTATATTGAATTCATGCCATATCAGATCGTGCCAAAATCCAGCGAAATCGTGACAGTGTAAAATGACAATTCAAACGATAAACAAAGACCACAATGTTGTGGCGCTGGTATATGACGGGCTCTGCACGTTTGAGTTCGGCATTGTGTCTGAAGTCTTCGGGTTAAAACGCCCCGAGATCAAAGGACCATGGTACCGGTTCAATTCTGTGGCCTTTGACGAGGGCCCATTGCGCGCTGCCGGAGGGCTGGTCTTCTCCGCCACTGGAACACGAACCGATTTTGCAAGGGCCGATACCATTATTGTACCGGGCTGGTGCGGCAAGGATATTCCCGTCCCTGAAAATATCTGTCAGGCACTGCGCAAGGCCCATAAGCGTGGCGCCCGTATCGTATCCATCTGCTCGGGCATCTATGTGCTTGCCGCTGCCGGTCTGCTGGATGGGCGCAAAGCCACCACCCACTGGCGCTATGTCGAGGATTTTTCCGCCAAATATCCAGATGTGGAAATTGAGCCAGACAGCATTTATGTCGGCGATGGATCGATCATCACCTCGGCTGGCAGTTCCGCAGGCATCGATATTTGCCTGCATATTGTTCGAAGTGATCACGGCTCCAAAATCGCCAATTCAGTAGCAAGACGTCTGGTCATGCATGCCCACCGTCAGGGCGGCCAGGCGCAGTTTATCGAACAGCCACTGCCAAACGAAAACGAGGCCGACCGGTTATCGGGTACACTCAGCCATATCCGCAAGCATCTGGATCAAAATCACAACGTCACTTCGCTTGCGCAATTGTCGGGCATGAGCGCAAGGACGTTTCAGCGGCGTTTTCGGGCATTGACCGGCTTGCCTGTCGGGCACTGGATGACACAGGAACGGCTGACCCGCGCCTGCACTTTGCTCGAAACGACAAAAGCCTCGCTGGAACAAATCGCCAGCGCTGTCGGTGTTCCTAACATTGAAAATCTGCAATATCATTTCCGCAACAAATTTGGCGTTAGCCCGGGCCAATATCGCAAGCGATTTATGGGATAAAGTAGCCGGGAAATCCCTGGTCGCCTGATCACTGGCTGATTAAACCAGTCAAATAGGAAAATATTTCTCTCGTTCTGTTGCACGTCGGAGCTATGGATGCTGATCGCCATCAGCATGACACAGTGGATGTGTCCCGGGTTCAGGTAGTCGATTGACAATATTGGGTTTTTCCGGCTTTCAATATAACCGCTGTGTCATTCCGGACTTGATCCGGAATCCATAGCTGTGCCTTGGCCGCATTGATAGAAGGAGTATTTTGTGGTGAAGTTCTCCTGCTTACGCATTATCCTCCGCCATAGATCACGAACCACGCACATAGGCAGTCAGTTTATTGCCATCCGGATCGCGAAAATACCCGCCATAAAATCCGTGTTCGCCACGTGGTCCCGGTTTACCTTCGTCCTTTGCGCCGAGTTCCATAGCTTTGGCATGCATCGCGTCCACATCATCCGTGCTCTTCATAATCAGCGCCACCATCACACCATTGCCGACGCTGGCTGCTTTGCCGTCAAAGGCCGGAACAATGCAAAGCGATGGCTGGTTATGTGCTGGTCCCCACCCGGCCCTGCCTTCCGAACTCCAAAGTCTTGAAACATCGATCACAGAAAACAGAGCGTCATAAAATTTCCCGGCACGATCATAATCATTTGTACCAAGGGTCACATACCCAATCATCTCTCAACTCCCGGTTCAGCTTCCAGCATCCGTTCGGTCACATATATCCGATCGGTGACACCATCGATTTCATGTTCGCGGACAAACGCCATTCCCAGCTTTTCCGCAACGCGGATGGAACCTGTATTACCCGGTGCAATTTCCGCGACAATTTTCTGCAAATCAAGAACTACAAACGCATAATCGAGAACTGCTTGCGAAGCTTCGGTCGCAAAACCATGTCCCCAGCTGGCACGATTGAGCCGCCAGCCCATTTCAACACCACCAACATTATCTTCAACCGGTAACAGCATCACCCAGCCAAGAAACAATTGCGGCAAATCCTTTGCAAATACTGACCAATAACCCAGCCCGTCGGGATATGTCCGGCTCATGCGATCGATCACGAATGCCCGGTGCGCAGCAGGGTCCGCCCAGGGCCCGGGAATGTAGCGGGTAACATCCGGATCACGATCCATTTGCAGGCAATCTTCAAGATCTGCCATCATCCGCGGACGGACCAAAAGGCGTTGAGTTTCAAAAGTGATCAAATTGCACTCCGGCAGAGAAGGCGGAAAAGAGATGTGCATCCCTAACAGGAGAAATTGCAGGGCACCATGTCCTCACTTCATGCATACGATACTTTTATCCATGCGACGCCGCTTCAAACATAAGCTACACTTGATACACACGCTCTCCTCTGCGGACTATTCATGACCAATACCTCGACTTCAGAACCGACCCCCAACCTGCGCCCGCTTGGCTGGTTGATGCTGGTGCTTGTCTCTGCCGAATTACTGTTTCTTTATTCGGGGATCAAAATCGCCGGATATCTGTCGCATGTTCTGGTGATCGGGATGTTTGTGATCGCCTGGCGTTCACTGCATCTACGCGAAGCCTATTTGCTCAGCATCATCTTCATTCTTGTTGCCATAGCGTTTTACCTGCAAAAACCGATACTGGAGATCACAACCGAAGCGCTGACCCGTTCGGCATTTCTCGCCAGTTTTATTCTGCTCATGGCTCTGTTGCGTGAGGGCGCACAGACCTCTCCGGCTGTGCTTGAAGTGGGAAAATTCCTCACAGAACAACCCTCCAAAACACGCTATGCGGCTCTATTTGGCGGCGGGCATTTCTTTGCCGTTTTGATAAATCTTGGGTCAATGTCTCTGCTCGCCCCGATTATCCAGCGCGGGGTGCGTGCCACCCTGCCCGATGGCGCTCCAATGGACGACATCGCCCGGGTCCGCGAACGCCGACAGATCAGCGCCATATTGCGCGGGTTTGCCTGGTTCCTCGTTTGGGCACCGACAGCGGTTACGCAGGCCGTAATGCCAACATTGATGAGCGGTATAGATGCCGCAAAACTCATGCTGACCGGTTTTGCCCTTGCATCCCTGATGTTCGTTGTTGGCTGGATCGAGGATCATTTTCGCTGGAGCAATTTTCGCAAAAAACTCCGCTCTGAAGGGCGAATGCCCCAGGCGACAGGTGCACCATTTCCCAAAATTGCCATGCGAAATCTGGGGCTGGTCTGTCTCGCTCTATCGGGGCTATCAATTGCTTTCATGCAATTGGCGCAGGTTCCCATCGTCAGTGGTGTGATGTTGACAGTGCCTGTTGTTGTCATCGTCTGGATTTGGTTGCAACAACCCAAACACGATGATGGCGCACGACAAAAGGCAGTAACCACAAGACTACAATCAATCAGTTTTGAAGCAATGCCGGGTTATTTTCGCGAAGTTGCCTTTGTTGCCTGTGCCGGTTTCATCGGCACCATGGCGGCTCAACTGATCCCGGCAGATAAAGTTTCAGCATTGCTCAATCTTGAAACCATTCCAGGCTGGCTAATCCTGTGGGGCCTTTCAACAAGCATCTGGCTGGCCGGGCAAATCGGTCTCAGCCCGATCACCATGGCGGTATTCCTCGGGTCACTTGTTGCAGGCATGCCAGAGATGCCAGTTGATATTACCTGGGTTGCGCTAGCGATCGCTGCCGGGGCTGCAATCAGCTCACATGGAGCCCCGTTTGCCGGTGGTGTCCTGCTGCTGTCTCGTGCCACCGGCTATTCCCCGATGACATTAAGCTGGCGCTGGAACGGAGTTTACACTCTGTCGGTTCTKGCAGTCATYGCMGTKTTTTATTGGCTACTATTGCAATTGGGTTAGTGTCACAAGTACACCARACTTGCRYCCATTATCGCTTAACCCSGTCATAATCACATGTCCCTGACATATCTACTTGACCCTGACGTGGCGTCAGAGTGCATGGTCGGTTTGCAAAGAGCGCAAATGGAGCCATCATGCGAAACCACACGGTTAAACAAATAGCAAAGCTGGCAGGAATTTCGGTTCGTACATTGCATTATTACGATAGAATTGCCTTGCTCTGTCCCACGCGTTCTTCTTCAAACAATTATCGATGTTACGGCGAATTTGAGCTGTTACGCCTTCAGCAAATTTTGTTTTATCGTCAGTTGGGCATGCCACTTCTCAATATCAAAAAGCTGCTCGACGCTCCCGATTTTGATCTTGAAAATGCACTCAAAACCCATCGCGAAAAATTGTTACAGCAAATGGAAAATAATCAAAAGTTGATCACAACCATTGACAATACACTTCGCGAAATCAAGGGGAAAAAAACCATGACATCCATGCCCGCCAAAGATTTGTATGAAGGGTTTGCACCACAAAAACAGGCCGAATTCGAAACATGGCTGATCGAAAAAAATGGCTCTTCGATCGAAGCTCAAATTGAGGATAGCAAGGCACATCTTGCGAAAAGCGGCACTGATGCCATGCAGCAAAAAATGATCGGTCTTGCGGATATCGAAGCCGGACTGGCCCAGGCAATGCTGGATGGTGTGGCACCAACCACAAAATCTGTCATGGATCTTCTGGACCGACACAGAAACTGGGTCGCCAATATGTGGGATCGGGAGTGCTCGCTGGAAGCTTACGAAGGGCTTGCCCAAATGTATCAGGCGCATCCCGAATTTGTAGCGCGCTATGAGCGTCTCGCAATCGGCTTTTCAAACTATTTGCCAAACGCCATGCAATCATATGCCAGTAAAATTTAGGCGCGAATTCGCACACTCAGATCAAGCCTGGATGTCTGCACCGGGAGTTTGTCCACAAATCCGGGTTCAGGCGAAAGGGCGTATTCAGTTACAATTCCGCATATCGAAAATCACATTCTGACTGCCATCAGGATGGCGCATCCGACTGATATAGAAAACCCGGCCAGGCAATTGAATTCACACAATATTAACTATATTTCTTCGCCCGGATTCAGTTTATGCATCATTTATAATCATCCACTCTTACTGGGTAGCTTCAACGGTTGGCCTATCTACCGTAGTGTAAGCTATTGACATAATTTCTATTTCTCTCAAAGACGAGTGCTTCAATAAATCTTGCTGCACACCCAAAAGCCATCTAGGTTACAGAAAATACTCAGAATATTGTAAAAAAAGCCTTCTAAAAATATGCGTAATCATAAGAAGTCTGTCGGAAATATCACAACACATTTTGGTCTTCTGACATCAGTCGCCTGCCTCACATTATTGACGGGCGGACAGTCCGTATTCGCTGCCGATTTCACCATTGGAAATGCAGTAACTGCCAAACAGACTTTGACTGCCAATGAAAACGGCACGGTCGAGACAGGCGGAAGTGTCATTGTTACCGGCGATCATGCAGTCGAAGTCACTGGTGCCGGTGTCACGATCAACAATGACGGCACAATCTCGGCGACAGCAAATTCGACCCAGGCAATTTCCGCCGGTACACAGAACAATTTGACGGTCACCAATACTGCCAATGGCAAGATCACCAGCGCGGGAACCGGCACGCCGACCAACGTTTACGCCATTTCAACCGCCGATGGCCTGACTGTCTCAAATTCGGGGATTATATCGAGCGGCCGTCACACCATCGACGCAACTGATAATGCCACCATCACAAACAGTGGTACAATCTCATCCGGCAACGTAAATAACACCCGCACCATTGACGTAAATAACGACGCCGTCATCACCAATTTGAGTGGCGGCGTAATCTCCGCAGGCTCAGGCGATAGTAGTTTTGCAATTCAGGTCGACGCGCGAGCAACTATCACCAATTATGGTATAATAAGCAGCGGCAATGGTAGCAGCTCAGACACCATCGTACTTACCTCGACAAATAATGTGATTGTCAATCACGGGATGATTAGCGCAGGAAACAGCGACGCGATCTTTGCCCAGAGTTCCAGCAACAACAATACTGTGACCAATTACGGCACCATAACTGCTGGTGATGATGGCATTCAGGATCGAGAAAATTCTACAATTATCAACCATGGCATCATTACTGTGGTGGAAGACGGTGTTCAGATTACGTCCGGCACAATCACCAATACTGGCACCATTACCAGTGGCAATTCCAGCAGAACGGGCACTGCCGCAATCCACGTGGGCTATGAAGGCAACGGGGATGCAATCATCAACAATTCCGGCACTTTGCAGTCTTCTCTTGGCCCCTCCGGCAACGCCATGTATTTCGATGACGGTTCACAGACCGTGAACCTGAATACTGGTTCAAGGATCATCGGCAAGATACTTTGGGACGGAACCAACGACACGCTGAATATCAACAACAGACACGCGACAACGGTGACGCTTACCGGTCGCTCCAGCAATGGCGCGGCGGCGACTGTCACAACTTCATTGCCCTCCGTCATTCAGAGTTCAGCAACCCAAACAATCGTTTCGACAATAGACCCGGCTTTGTTTGCAGCCGATGCAGGTGTCATCTCGGACACAGGCTTCGCACTTCTCGCATCGGTTAACGCCGCACGGCAGGCCGCGCAATCCGGCGCGATCAGTACCAATGGCAGTAGGGAAATTTCTTACGCACCACAATTCTGGTTTGAGGGATTTGGAAGTTTCCGCCAGCGCAATGACGGCAGCGTCCACGACAATGTCTTCCTGCTCGGCGGTGCTGCGTCCGGCGTTGATAAACAACTGGGTAATGGCAAAACTGTCGGCGCATTCTTTGGTGGCGCATTCTCCCGGCTTGATGCGGAAAACGATGACCGCAACACCGATACTGCTTCGTTCTATGCAGGTGCCGGTGTTGGCCAGCAGCTTGGCAATGGTGTGATGGATTTCCGGGCAATGCTCGGGTATTCTTTCCATCAGACGTCTCGCCAAATTCTTGATAACAAATCAGCTACAGGCTATTTTGAAGCAAAGGCAGATTATTCCTCACTGATGTTCGTACCCGAACTCTCCTACACCCACACAATGCAGCTAAGCGATACGATCTCATTGTCGCCCCGCTTCACCGGGCGTTATGCAGCGATCTGGATGCAGGGTTATACCGAGACCGGAGACAGCACCGGCAATATCAGCGTTAAAGATCGTATTTCCCATTCTGTTCAGGGTGAATTCTCCCTCACCGCGACACGCAAATCCATCACGGACAACGCCGTATTACAGCAATGGATCACCGGCGGCATATCGGGACAGATGGCACTGGGAAGTGACAAGACCGAAGTCACATTGTTGTCGCAGGATCTTTCGTTCAGCTCGGGTCGTGAAAAATCCAGCTATGAAGGTTTTGTCGAGGCAGGTTTCTCGTACACTGGTGAAACCGGCACCAAATGGAGCCTTCAGGCGCGCGGTGGCTATGGTTCATCGCAGACAATATCTGCGTCCCTGCGTGGCCGGGTAACACTCAGCTTTTAGGAAAATATAATCGCCTGGTTAGCCGCGATGACTGCCGGATCGCCGCGATTGCAATCCACGTGCCGCGTCGGGAGCCGAGCGACTGCCCTGCATCGGTGTTTGTTGCTCGGAATACTGATCAAGGAACATCGGTTTGGCAAAATAATATCCCTGGGCCAGCCTTATATTGGTCGCCGCCTGCAGATACAAAAGCTCTTCCTTTGTCTCGACACCCTCAACAATGATCGACATATCAAGCGCTGATGCCAGCGATTCAACAGCCTTTAGAATACTCTGGCTCCGTGGCTTTTTATGAATATCGGTGATGAACGAGCGATCTACCTTGATTTCGTCGGCGGTGATATCTGCGAGAGCGGAAAGGGATGAATACCCGGTACCAAAATCATCGATCGAGACTTTCGCGCCGCTTTCTCGAACCATTGGCAGAACTTTTTCCTGAAAACTGCTGCCTGACAAAAAGGCTTCTTCAGTTAGTTCCAGCATAAATCTTTTGGCGCATCCCGCATCAATCAGCTTGTCGACAATCGTGCGCATAAACACCGGGTTATCCGCCTGAATCGCTGCGATATTGATGCTGATCGTCGCATCTTCACCAAAAGCATCATTTATTCTATCAATGTTTTCAAGAGTTTCATCAAGGACCTGATGCGCAATATCATCCATCAAACCCAGTTCCAGCGCCAGACCAATAAATTCCCCCGGGGGCTGAATAGCGCCGTTTTCATCGCGCCAGCGTAACAGAACCTCAACGCCTTTCACTTCGTCGGAGCGAAAATCCACCTTGGGCTGATAGGCACAACAAACCCGCCTGTCCCGCACCGCGAGGCGAACCCGTTGCTCCATCCGCATCCGCGCCTTGCTCGTGCGATTGACGCTGGAATCGTAGAACCGGATGTTGCCGCGTATACCATCCTTGACGCTCGTCATCGCCGTGTCTGCGGCAGCCCTTAACTCGTCATAGGTCTCGCCATCAGCGGGGAACGTGCTCACGCCAATTGATGCCGACGTAATAATCTCGTGCCCTTCAACAAAAAACGGTGTTTTAAGCAGATTGAGGTAGCGACCAAGATCTTCTTCGATCTGTTCAAAAGAGTGGACGGGTGAAAGCAACAAAACAAACTCGTTACCACCGACCCGTGCAAGCAGATCTGTTGGCCGCAGCTCGCGTGACAGACGTTCGGCAATTTTAATCAGCAACGCATCACCGGTGGGATTGCCGTAGTATTCATTGATTTTGCGAAACCGATCGAGATCGAAAAACGCCAGGGCAAATGCCTGATCTTCTCCGTCTGTAAGGGTCGCCATGCTTTGCCGGGCCATCGCTGCGTTTGGCAAACCGGTCAGACTGTCGAAGTAAGCCCGCTGGAACAAATCATCTTCAAGTTTTCTCCGGGCAGAAATATCCTGGGTCAAAAATACATTGATGCTGTCTGAACCATCTCCGACCTTGAGATTATCGACCGAAATCGGTAATTCACCCTGATCTGTATCTGTTTCGCGGTCCAGCAACATTCCGTGTGATCTGCTGGCCCTGTTGTCATAAAGCGGCACGCCATCATTATCGGTTGCGCACACGCCCACAGGCAGGGCATCCAGTATAATTTGAGCGATCTCACCCCTGTCAGATGAAGCCATGAATAATTCTTTCCATCAATTCAATTCTAGCGCTTGAGGATTTGACGTCGTGCATCATCAAGCAGGCGGGGAATTGCTTCACCGGACTGTTCTGATTGCTGTGATTGCCCGGATTGTTCCCGCCGCAACGG
>JAESRR010000067.1 GCA_016764535.1 Cohaesibacteraceae bacterium
AATTTTTCGCGGCTCCATTACCCGTTTCTTCTGACGGGAGAGGAAGCAGAATTCCCGGAATGAAATTGAGTGTTTTTCCAATAGCACCCTCCAGTTTGAACGGTAAAGTTGATGCTGGTGGACTATCGATCGAAGTGTCACGATTCTCAATAGTGTCAAATCGGCCATCCAATATTGCTATTCCGGTTTTTCGGCCAACTTCACCTGAAAGATATACATCTGCATCAGGTAAAGTTACAAGAATTTGCTCGAAAGAGAACAAATCAGCTGTAAAATTCAGCTTTGCAATCACCTTGCCAAACTTTGCTTTACCATCTTTCCATATTGCAGAGGCAGGGATCTTCCCTTCGTTTATCGCTCCAAAAACATCTCCGAATGTTGTTAGATCAATCGTACCTGCATCAATTGAGATATCCACTATACCCTGCCCATTGGATAAATGATCCTGTAGAACCGGACCATCTCCGGTCAATTCAATCATGCCAGACAAATTACCGGTGACACGTTCTATTTTCCCGAAAAATGTGAGAATTTTCGCGAACTGAATTTTGTTCAATCGCAATTTAACTCCACTGCGAACGGGTATCTTGTTGAAATTATAGCTTACTTCTCCGGACAGATTACCTTCAAAAACCTCATAATCTCCAATTGAAACTTTAAAAACACCGCCCTGACTAGAAACAGTTGCAGCAATACTCCCGGATTGAAAATCCCGAACAACAACTCTATTAGCTGACATCCTGACATCCAAATCCATCAAAAATACCCGATTCTGAATACCATTGGCACTGTCGGATTCTGTGTTTTCTATCCAAAAGTCGGAATATGAAGACAGATCAATCGTATCGAATGCCAGTGTTCCCTGGAGACTCCATTTGTCGTCTTCCTCAAAGTCCAGAGAAAGAACACCTTCTGCTGAATTATCATCCAATTTTACACTGGCTTGCGAAATTGAGACTTTGTCTGCATACCAGTTCATCTCACCGGAGATACTGGCAAAACCCATCGTTTCACCCGGCTCAATATCAATTCCCTGCCATCCAAGGAACTGACGAAAAGAAGCAGTCGTGGCTGTTAACCTGCCATCAAATTGATACTTATCAGCAAGCGAAAAATTCCCGGTAAATCCGGCGTCGATCAATGTGCTTCTGATTTGCAACACTGTTTGCGAGGATTGACCTGACGCCAGCGCAATGACATCAGACACTTTTGATTCAATTGCAATATTTTCACCATTCCAGATAAAATTACCTAATATTGTCAATGGCTTAGCCACATCTGACCATTTCAACTTCAGATCTATTGCCGAAAATTCAGTCGATTGTCCGGTACGGTGATCAACATGGCGAACATAACCCCCAAATATATCCAGTTGACCGAAACGTTCGTTTTTAACAGGATTTCCAGACATTGCAGCCTTAATTTCCTGACCAAGAAAGCCTCCGGTGAGAGACCAGTTGGATTTGCCCAGTGCGTCAGTAGACAATTCAAATCGCGGGGCAGCAAAAATGAAACGTTTCACTTCGACTTCACCTGTCAGCAGAGCAAAAAAATTCAAATCTGCTTTCAAATTATTCATTCGCACCAAAGGAATATTATCGTCGTTTCCCGATGCAATTTTGACGTCTTTCAGTTTAACGGTGAATCTTGGGAATAATTTAATAACCGGCTCGCCACGAAATGTGACTTTACTACCAGTCCACAACGATAATTGATCGGTTACATTCTGCTTCAGGGTATCGGAAGAAACAAGAAAAGGTGTTGCCGCTATTATACTTGCCAGCAATAGCAATATTGCAATACCCGAATATGCCAGCACGCGTTTCATAATAGCGGCCAGTTCCCTATGCCCGATCCCGAATTGTAATGTCGTTGTTTCATTCAAAACACGACAATTTACCACCGCCCAAATGGTAACTAACTATTGGACTAAACACATGGATTTGGCAAGTACACGTCAAATCTGCATCCGACACACTTTGATTGAGCCAAAATCGCTCTCATGTATGCAATTCCATGTAGTTCATAAAACAGCTGTCTGGAAGATCACACGACCTCGCCAAAACGCGCGCATGTCGAACTAACTGGATCTTTAGAAATTGGGTATATGAACTATGGAAACAATCAGCTGGGGTGTGTGGTGGCGCAAGACGGCATAATGGTCTTTACCGACCTTTCATTTTTGATCATTGATGACAACACCAGTGTTTGTCAGCGCATGAAAGATATGTTGCGCGCTTTTGGTGTTCATGAAGTTGCTTCAACCTGCCAAAGCAGAAGAGCACTTGATATGCTTGCTCATAGCAGGGTCGACATAATTTTGTTGGACTGGATTATGAGCGGGTTCTCTGGCGCGCAATTTCTAAGAGAGCTCCGGACCGTCCATAATGCTGCTGCAATGTCTCATGTAATTGTTGTTACCGGCTATACCGAGAGACTTGGCATAATTGAAGCGGCCTTCCTTGGTGCAGACATGATCCTGAGCAAACCGGTCACTCCACAAGTATTCTATGAAAAAATCTGCAACCTGATTCATTTGAAACGCACGTTCATACAGGTCGATGAATATCTGGGACCTCTAACTTTGGGGCACGTTGATATTCTTAGCGATGCCGATTTGGAACGCGCAAAACGCGAAAATCTATTTGGGATGCTTGCAGAATAAACAAGCTTCCGTCTTCCGAAACCTGAATTTTCAATGGTACTTCGATTAGTTCCTGAAGCCGGTTCTCCGACCTGGAACTTTCAGTGCGTGTTGTTTTATCAATCATTGCTCTTTTGGATGATATTCCAGAATATCTGAAGGCTGACAATCCAGTACTGCGCAAATGCTTTCGAGCGTTTCAAATCGAATTCCCTTCACTTTTCCTGATTTAAGCAATGAAACATTCTGTTCTGTAATTCCGATTTTGGCAGCCAGTTCCTTGGATCTCATTTTACGCCTGGCGAGCATGACATCCAATGTCACAATTATGGGCATTGGGTTCTCCCGCTAAATAAATGTCTCGTTTTCTGCATTAATGCGCGCAGCTTCGGCTAAAATCCAGCCAATAACAATAAAAACACAAGCGATTACAATAGACAAAATGTCATCATAAGAAATGTCTAACTCCATTTGTCTCTGCCCGGCGGGTAAATTCCATGTAAGAATCATGGATTGCAAGGTGGTTGAAACAATTTCGGCGATCGTTAAAACCAGAACCATCCAGCCAAAGTTTGTGATCATCCGAAATGAAACGATGCTAAATAGATCGCCTTTTGAATACTCGACAAAAACACGTCGCAGTGTCCACAATGTACAAAATAAAAATACGGTGAGGCCGTCAATCATTGCAACAAACAATGTCCTTTGCATTTGAGAAAGGTCAATAAGAGAAATCGACAAACCCTTTTCGCCCTCCAAATCAAACGACAATTCCCGCAAGTCTGGTTCAAGCTCTGCCAGTAAATCTGGTCCAAGGAAATCCGGTGCGAGAAAAAAAAGATTGAGCAACAGGACAAGAAACCCGCTAATCAGCACTATTAAGGTGATTACCCAGACGATAACCGTACTAAAATTTCGAATTCGCTTCATTCGGTCAGGTAGTGTTTGTTCCATATTCATCACCTTCTTATATCTCTTTTTCCCTGCCTAACGATTAGACGCGTATTAACAAAACTGATTTTCCATTCTTCCAGGTGAACGAACCATTCCATCAAAAACGGCCTCAAATTTCGGCCTTAACACGCCGGGATGTATTTTTTTGCATTCCGTCATTGACTATTTTATGAATATATAGTTCTAAATAATTATCGTCAAACGATATTTTATTTGAATTGGAACTGATAATGACAGCAAACTACATAGCGACCACTGATAACGGGGCGTTTCCTGTTATTCAGAAACTCAACAGCAGGCGGCTTGCCAACAGATACCTTACATCCTGGGCAATGGGGCTTGCGACACTCCTCGTTTTCAATCGGGCAGGTATTGCCAAGGCAAAACGCTGAAACGGTTTATTTGCTCGCAGTAGAAATGTGGATATCCTGGTGCATCAATGGAAATGGTAAAATTAGGCACTCGTTTGACTAGAGATACTCAAACGTATCTGAATGTCATTGGCTTTACTGGCTGTTTGTGCGAATGCAACAAGCTATTTAGTTTTCAATTGGGTCAAATAAATCCCATTGATGTAGCCTCAGCTGATTTTACAAGGGAAAACGAAAGTGCGCGTCTAATTTGAGAACGGTTGGAGATATGGAATTTTTATCTTTTTGTTTGAACCTTGATTTACAAATTCCAGATCAAGATACTTGGCTTTTTTCAGAGCATTATCAATATTTAACAAGGGGCAGGCATCTTCCAAATTTCCAGATGAAACATCATATGGACCAATCCGCGTCAGCAGGGTACCCACTTGTGGCAGTAACAATTCGTCATTAGATAGTCCGTTGATCAAACCATCAACCCGCATCTGTCCTCCGGTATGAGAATACAATAATCCCGGTGTCCGCCACCGCGGTGCCAAATCAATTGCGCCACTCTTGATACTCTCAAAATGTGCTGTGGCTGTATGCCAGTCGAGGGTAAATCGAAACTTTCCCAATACGGCATTCCCAATCAACGGAGGTTCGGAAGCAAATTCTATGACAGCTGATTGAAACGGGACATACCCCAATTGAAACTGATCAACCCTTGCAAAGGCCCGCTCAACCGGTTTGTTGGAAGCGGATAGACCCGAAGCACCGGTAGTTATCGAAGATAAAACCAACCCACCACTCCCAAGACGGTCGGTCTTTTCAAAATGCCGTAAAAGGCGCGGGGATTGTGTAAATCCACTGTTTTTGCCGGTGTCCAGTTCGGCAAGAATTTGTATGTCCCGCGCAAATTTCATACGAACTCTGGGTCCAAATCCATTTTCGATAATAATTGGTGACACCCAGGCTTTTGGACTAATTGTCGGTTGGCCTGTTTCAAGAATGACCTTTTTAGAAGCAAAATCAAACGTCCATGACCGAATAAGTGGCATGGCATTATATCCAAGCAAACCATCCAGTTTCAGACAGGCAAAAGGCGTATTGACCGGTGCCAGGTCAGCGACCACGGCCAGGAGGTTTTCAAATCGGGCAGAGCCAAACTCAATCGTTGGCAAAATCACCCTATCTACTGTGCTTGAAACTCCCTGACTATCTACAATTCGGGTTTCACCTGACGTGTCATCAAGGCGCAGTATTTTATTAAGGCGCGTATCAATTAAAGTTACGGCTCCGGTATCCAGCAGAAACCGAAAAACCTGACCATTTATTTTTACTTCAGCAATTGGAACACCGAAAGTGAAGTCGAAAGGGACTTCAAATCGTGAGGCCGTCAGGGCAACTGACTGACGGGCAATTATTCTGGTTTCCAACTCGGTAATCCGCTCTGATCGCGCAGGATCAATCATACCAGTGACTAACATCAGGACTGATAAAACCAGCGTTAAATACATTGATTTGGAAAAGAATTGATTTGAAACATAATTGCCCATCAGTATCTGGTTCCGATTATTGATCAGTCGTTACAATAAATCATTGTTTCATAACATGTTTTTTAATATATGCCTACTAATATGCCACTACACGTTAGAATGACAAATCTTGTAGTGATGGTGGCACAATGAGTAAATATGTAGTGATGCTGAAAACCGAGAACGACAATACCGAAGCACTGATCGGAAAAATATTTGAACGGGGCGGAGTACAAAAATTATGGACTGGAAGCTGGTTAATCAGTTCAAATTCCCGCGCAAACGATATCAGGGACGGGTTGAAAAAAATATTCAAGGAAGACGACCAACTGGCTATTTTTGAGCTTCAGCATGACTGGTCAACTTTTGGCACATCAAAAGACGCTATGGGTTGGTTGAAACAACATCTAAAGGTTTGAGAAACAAACTGGCTTCGTTCGCCTCATTTTTATATCTACATACAAAGGCCAACCGCCATTAGAGCGCAGATGGCCTTTGATACAATCATCACATCGGTTCAAATCAACGTTTCGTTTTTCCCAGAAACTTAAGCCGTCTCGCAATCTGTGCATCACAGTTGTTTTTCTTCAGCGGTCGCATCAACACAATTTCCTCTTTAAACGAAAGAATTTGAGCTGCATTTGGTTGACGGGTAAATCCGGGCTCACCATCCAACAGAAATTGCAATACCGCGTAATCACCTCCTGCATCAGTCAATATAGCAAGCGGATGGCCATTTGACACTATTCCAACCTGTCCGACCCTCACCTGTTGCAACTGAATTGGGTTTTTCTGACCGGACCACGTCATATTTCCATCGCCAATTTCGAGTGTACGGCGATTTTTTTTGTCGGGTGTGATCCATTTTCCAAGCATGCCCTGTAACGTCGTTTCAACTGCAAGGCATGATTCACGGGCATTTGGTGTGGAAAGGCGGTAGGCTCGCCCTTGTTCCAGAACATTCCCACCCGAAGATATGCGGAACTCCATGGTTTTTTCATCCACGGATGCAACGTCGATGATGGCGTTTTGATATCCGGAGATGTTCAAATTACGAGCCAGAAAACTATAGCGCCCTTCAGCACTCGATCCCGATTTCAGATATAGCCAGGTTTTTGGTTTGTTATTATCAAATAGCATCCAGTCACTCATCACAAGTGATCGTGCGCCACTACTATCAATTAACTCCCAAACGCCTGCATGAAACGGCGTATCGTTTGCTGCCTGCGCAGAATTGGTAGTGATAGCACCGCCGAGCATCACCAAACCCACAACACAGGATGACATACTTTTAAATAAACACTGAAACATGAAATTCGCCTCCCTCAAGATACGTACCACGCCCCGGGATCTGTGATGTTTCACAGAATTCACCATGTCAGAAAACGTTTTCAGACATCGTCCCCTCCCACCATGAGGCGAAGTCATTCTATTCTAACCCAAAATTGATTCAAATCTCAACGGGAAACATATTTGCTTCGCGACTGCCGCGTGTAACGATCATTCTGTTTCCTCGATCGACGTCAAATTTTCTCCGGAAAGCCATTTCTGTAACGCCGAAACATTTATTTTCTCTTCGCCGGAATCAAACATTGGCAATACAAGGCAGCCGCCGACGAGTGAATGCGAAATCGTTTCAGACTGGATGGTTTCTCCAGCAAAAAGTACTGTCAGTTTCTTGCCAATATGGGCGCCGGTAAATGCAGTCAGGGCAATCGAGTCTTCTTCCCGCATAAAACAGAGCGTGACAAATTGCATACCGCCCGGAGAACGGCCTACAGCAAACGGTTGTACATGTTCACTAGAAACAGTAACTTTTGCCTGTTCCATTGAAAGGATCTCGAAAACAATTTGAGGGTGAGGCCGGAATGTTGCACCGAACACTTGTCCACCCGAAGGCGATGTTAAGCTCACCCAGGACAAAAATATTACTACTAACGCCCTGAATCTATTCATAATCTGTATGACCTTGTGGTAGTTCGTGCCAAAAGTATGACGGGCACAATGCCAACAGCGACAATCGAGAGTGCTGCAAATGATGCATTTTCAAATGATTCAAGTGAAGCCTGTGTGTAAACCAGTGTGGCCAGAGTATCGAAGTTAAACGGCCGCAGTAGAATTGTTACCGGTAACTCCTTCATAACATCTACAAATACCAACAATGCACCTGAAATCAGAGCGGGTCTGATCATTGGTAAATCAATCTCGCACAGGGTTTGAAATGAAGTTCTTCCCAGTGTACGCGCCGCAGCATCAAGATTTACTGACACGCGTCCCAGGCCACTCTCTCCCGCTCCGTATGAAACGGTGAGAAATCGAATTACGTAGGCATAAACCAGTGCTGCTCCAGAGCCCAATATTAGCAATCCGGTTGAAATCCCAAAAAGTGCTTTCATGGTGGAATTGATATACCCATCCAGATGCGCCATTGGAATAAGAACTCCCACAGCCAGAATGGTACCCGGAACCGCATATCCTATGGCGCCTATTCGCGTTGCCAGTTTTACAATGACAGCACCATTGTTACGCTCAATATATGCAAGCCAAACGCCCAACATTGCCGTCAGCACCGCAGCAAAGCTGGCCAATAGAAATGAATTCAACATCGCGCTCCAGAAATCCGGCCCAAAATTATCGCCATATCTGAGAATGCTCGAACGCACCAAAACCAGCGAGGGCATTAAAAAGCCCAGCGCAACAGGCAACAGACAAGCAAAAAAAGCCAACCATTTTCGCCAGCCAGCAAGCCAGTAACCAGGAAGGGCCTGGTAACGTTTTGATGTGACATGAAATCGTTGATTTTTACGGCCCGCTCGTTCGATCCAAATCAACCCGAAAACGACAAGCAACATAACACAGGCTATCTGCGCAGCACCGGCAAGACTGGAGCGGTTTAGCCATGTATCATAAACCGAAAAAGTCAACGTCTTAACGCCATAAAACTCCACCGCGCCAATGTCATTAAGACATTCCATAAGTGCAAGTGTAACTCCGACTGCAATGGCCGGGCGGGCCAATGGTATTGCAACACTAAAGAACAGTCTTAAAGGCCCGGCTCCCAGTGTTCGTGAGACATCCAACGCACACGCGGACTGGAGCAGGAAGCTGGCTCGGGTGGTTAAATAGACATAGGGATATAACACAAGACTCATGACAAGAATGGCTCCCGGTAGAGAGCGAATCTCGGGAAACCAATAATCGCGCGATGTTTTGGCGTCCAGCACCCACCGTACAAAAGTTTGCGCAGGGCCCGTGTAATCAAATATTTCAACGGATGCATAGGCGACAATATAGGTGGGCATCGCAAGCGGTAGCAAAAGCGCCCACTCAAAAATCGCTTTGCCTGGAAACCGGCACATTGTGACCAGCCAGGCCGTTACAACGCCAATCACCAGTGTAATAGAGCCAACACCAAGCATCAGCTTGATCGTAGTCCAGATCGACCGGGGTAAAACAGTAGAAATCAAATGCGGCCAAACATCCCCCGCATCGCCAAAAGCGATCCACACCAAAGCTGCAAGAGGCGCCAGCACAAGGCCAATAACCAGCAATAACAAAATCGAAGTGCCTGGTCCAATTCTCCAATGCCGGTGAAAAATCGTTAGCAATTCATTTATATAAGACACCAAGGACGCACTTACCCTGTTCCGTAGCCAGCACAAGAATGTGCCCGACTACTTATATCGGGCACATCAAAACAAAGCAATTTACCAAATGGCCACATCCCCAATGTGAGTAATCACGTACGTTTTTGATTTAATCTCGCGCACAAATCCTATTTGGCGGTTTCTCCGGTATCTCCTCGCTCCAATTGATTATCGAGCTGTGTCAGGTACCATTTATTGCCTCCGGTAGCCTCGACCTGGGCCAATATACGCCTGAACAAATCCTCTTCCTCGACCTGTTCTTCCAAAAACCAATGGAGCATGTTTTGTGTGCCAAAATCTTTCTGGGAATTACACATCGAAAAAATCTCGTGAATTTGGCCCGTCACAATTTTTTCATGTGCCAATGCGTACGCTACTGCATCTTTCGCAGAACCATATTTCGCTTTTGGTTTTTCGATGCCATTCAGTTCAACATTCCCGTCCCGCTTATAGATGAAATCAAAAATTTTCATCGCGTGATCATTTTCCTCTGCCGCATGTCCACGGAACCATGCGGCAAAGCCGGGAAGATCTTCACTTTCGAAATAAGCCGCCATTGCGAGGTAGGTATAGGAAGCATTCAGCTCGTTATTTATTTGTGCATTCAAAGCTGCTTCAATTTTGGAATCAAAACTCATGATCACTCCTTTGAAAGTCCAGAATTATGGAAAGAATCACAGCAATAATTGGATACTACCTGACCAATTGCAAGAAATTCACACCTGCCGGACAGTGCAAATTTTTGAATGAAGAGTACAAATAAAGGGCGCCACAGTTGCCTGTGACGCCCAAAATCTATCGACAGGAGGACCATCCGTCGACAGAAGATCCAGCAGGCCTGACACCTGTAGGCCTACTGGATCGGGGAAGCTCGATTAGCGCTGCAAGTTCTGTTGCAACACCAAAGCTC
>JAESRR010000068.1 GCA_016764535.1 Cohaesibacteraceae bacterium
AAAACTGAACGTAACTGATTATATTATCTGGCATGATCCCGGGAGCGGCCCGGAAAATGAAATTTAAATCGTGTCGGTCACGTTGCAAAATGAGATAAATCTTCCGGTGCAGTTAAAAATCGCAAGTACGAGTCCCGGTCTGATGCAGAATTATCGTTCAAAAAATAGAATGCCAATGATATGTATACACAACAGTGTCAATGATATCTACATAATTGTGTAATTATAAGTACAAAAAGCCAGAATAAACAAGTTTTACCGCTATTTTTGTGTATACTTGATCGGTAGTTATAGTATAAAATATTTTATTATTATGTAATAATCATGAACATTGCCATGTTAACCATTTATTAATGTTTATGAGTGATTAATGGGGGTGTCCAGATGATCTGGATATTGAGTGGCTCCTGTCACTCTGTTTGACGCCTCCCTGTTAACTCCTAAGAGCCGCTTTTGCGGCTCTTTTTTTTCATCCTGGCAAGGGTTGCTTTACCATGTTCAGGCAAGATACTTCATGTTGGCATGACGTTTGCTTTTTTGTTTCATACTTTCCAATAGTGAAACAAACACGCCTGGCAAGTGTAATTGAGTATACCAGGTCGAGAGACCCTTTGATGGAGACGGCAATGAGTACGGACCAAACAGGCATTTCCAAGCAAAAAAGCGATCCTGTTGCATTTGGGAAGCATCTGGCGGACTCCGAGAGTTTTAAGGCACTTTTTGCCGAGGGCATGGCGCTGGTCGAAGAAGCCGCAGGTTATCTGGATGGGACCGGGCGGGAAGCGGCGAAGGATCTTCCAAGAGCCGCCAGCCTGACCTATGCAACTGAATCAATGAGACTGACGACCCGTTTGATGCAATTGGCGTCCTGGTTGCTCCTGCAACGCGCCGTTAATGAGGGCGAAATGTCGTCCGAACAGGCTGGTCAGGAAAAGAACAAGGTAAGATTACACGGAATTTCATCACCCATGGATGGCCCGGGATGGGGAGAGCTTCCTGAAGCATTACGGGATTTGATCGGAAGTTCGGTCGCTTTGCAGAAACGCATTTGTCATTTTGATGATGTTATTTATGCGCGTAACGCTTCAGCGGTTCCAAAGGCTCCGGCTAAAAATCCAGTTGCCGATCAATTGGGCATGCTGAGCAGAGCATTCGGGGCACCAAGAGATTCATCCTGATTACACGTCAATAGTCGAGTTAAACGAAAAAACCCGGTGCATGCACCGGGTTTTTATTTGGAATAGAGGCTTTGAATTAGTCGTCTCAACCGAGAAAGCCACCAAATTTGTCTTTAAAGCGTGAAACACGTCCACCACGATCCAGAAGGTTCTGGTTGCCACCTGTCCACGCCGGATGCGCAGTCGGATCAATATCAAGCGTGAGTGTATCACCTTCTTTGCCGTAGGTTGAACGAGTTTCATATGACTCGCCATTCGTCATTACGACTGTAATTTTGTGATAATCGGGATGAATGTCTTTTTTCATCTCGTAGTCCTTCCGGGCCACCTGGGCTCCAAATTCGACAAACGCCAGAAACAGCCAGCATAACCAGGTATTCAGCCGCGTTTATCTTTACGATCGGGTAAATTACTCACCCTTAAAATCAGGTGGCCAGCTATACATCAGCTACTTGTACATGACAAGCAGACAACCTACGTAAAAGGCAATCGGCCAACTTGATATGAAAGTATTTTGTAAATGACAATTGACCCGCGAGCAGAGGCCATCAAATCATCTTCCCCGCTTTTACATCTGCTACCCTATCTGGGTCGATACAAGGGAACAATCGCATTTGCAATCATTGCACTTACCCTGGCAGCAGCGGTTACGCTGGCGGTTCCTGCATTTGTCCGGGAATTCGTGGATAACGGTTTTGCTGATGATAGTCTGGCATCCCTGAATGGGACAATAATGATATTGCTTGGTTTGGTTGGTATCCTCTCCATTGCAAGCGCGTTGCGTTATTACACCGTAATCTGGCTTGGTGAGCGAATTGTCAGCGATCTCCGATCGGATGTCTTTACACATTTGTCAAATCTTTCACCGGCCTTTTTTGATGAGGCCCGAACCGGCGAACTTACATCCAGACTGACCGCAGATACAACTCAAATCAAGTCTGCTGTCGGTGCGACAGCATCGGTAGCGTTGCGCAATCTGGTACTATTTTTTGGTGCATCCGTGATGATGGTGATTACCAGTGCGAAACTATCCGGACTGGTTCTACTGGTGCTTCCCGCTATCATCCTTCCTCTTGTTGCGTTTGGACGAGCGGTTCGGCGCAAACAAAGAAAAGCACAGGACACTTTGGCTGATGCAAACGCATTTGCAACAGAAGCGCTTGCCAATATGCGCGTTGTCCAGGCATTCACCAACGAAAGCTTCGTGAGTAATCTTTATAACCGTTCAGTCAACGACGCATTTGGTGCCGCAAAAGCTTCGTTTTCCTCCCGTGCATTTCTCACTGCATTTGCTACATTTGCAATTTTTGCCGGCGTGATCGCTGTTTTATGGTTCGCCGCACTGGACGTTAGACAGGGACTGATGTCTTCAGGTGAGCTCAGCCAATTTTTACTCTATTCAATTTTTGCGGCGGCCGCTCTTGGTGCACTGAGCGAAGTTTGGGGGGAATTGTCCCAGGCATCAGGCTCGGCTGAAAGGTTATTTGAAATCCTTCACGAACCGGTGGCGATCAGAGCTCCCGCGCGGCCAGCCGAGTTATCCTTACCAGTCAGGGGGCATGTGGAGTTTGACCAGGTCAAATTTCATTATCCCGCTTCAAAAGAACGTCGTGTACTGGAAGATGTGTCGTTTTCAGTAAAACCGGGTCAACAGATCGCATTGGTCGGTCCTTCGGGAGCTGGAAAAACAACGATATTTCAATTGCTGCTTCGATTTTACGATACACATCAGGGAACTATTAAACTGGATGGTATCGACATAACACGCCTTGATCCGGGTGATTTGCGGCGACAATTGTCCCTGGTGCCTCAGGATCCCGTTATCTTTGGCACAAGTATACTCGACAACATCCGTTACGGGCGTCCTGAAGCATCAATTGATGAAATTATGGAAGCGGCAAACAGTGCGTTGGTTGATGATTTTGTCTCACGCTTGCCGGATAAATATGAAACCATGGCTGGAGAACGGGGCGTCAAATTGTCTGGAGGGCAAAAACAGCGTATTGCTATTGCCAGAGCAATATTAAAAAACGCGCCCATTCTTTTGCTGGATGAAGCAACGAGCGCGCTGGATGCGGAAAGTGAGCATTTGGTGCAAAAAGCGCTGGAGCGATTACGTAGAAATCGCACCAGTTTGACAATTGCGCATCGCCTTGCAACCGTAAAACAGGCAGATCAAATCCTGGTTTTCAATGACGGAAAGATCGTAGAGCAGGGAAGTCACGACGATTTGGTAACACGGAGTGGTCTTTATGCCCGTCTGGCGACGTTGCAGTTTTCACACTAGGAGTTGCGCCGTCTCATTGATGAAAAGACAGGTGATATCAGGATGTCAACGTTCTGTCAGCTTGAGTTCGATACGGCGGTTTTTGTTGTTGGCTTCTTCGCTGTCTCCTGCTTCCAGTGGCTGAAATTCTCCAAACCCGGCGGCAACAAGACGTTGAGGCGCGACTCCTTTCGAAGCCAGATATTTCACCACGGATATTGCGCGAGCTGCCGAAAGCTCCCAGTTTGAAGGATACCTGGGAGAATTAATTGGTCTTGAATCTGTATGACCATCAATACGCAGAACCCAGTTTATTTCCTCCGGGATATCACGCTGTAGCTCAAGGATTGCCGAAGCTAGATTGTCCATTTCAACGGAGCCATCAGTAGAGAGGCTGTCCGACCCGGAGCCAAACAGAACTTCAGACTGAAATACAAACCTGTCACCAACAACGCGTATATCGGAACGCTGACTTAATATTTCGCGAAGACGGCCAAAGAAATCGGATCGGTATCGAGATAATTCCTGTACTTTTTGAGCTAAAGCAACATTGAGACGTTTGCCCAGATTTGCAATCTTGGTTTGGCTTTTCCTGTCCCGGGATTCTGACGCGTCCAGAGCTTGCTCGAGAGCAGCAAGCTGCCTCCGCAAAGCCGAAATCTGTTGATTGAGTAACTCAAGCTGTGACATTGCTCGCTGGCTTATGTCTTTTTCTTCTTCCAGTTGATTCGTCAAATTGGTAATGCGTGTTGTTGCTCCTTCGGAATCACCACTATTCTTATTCAACAGATCTTCGAGACGATCTTTCTCACCGGTTAAAGCAGATAGTCCAATTTGCAAACCGGAGATTGTTGATTGAAAATCCGAACTTTGGGCGCGCTCAAGAGCCAACAACTCGGTCAGGTCGGCGATCTGGTCATTCAGGCGATTGAGGACCGAATCCTTGCCGCTTATTTCCTGGCTAAGAAAAAATTGTGCCAGCATAAATAGCGACAGTAAAAAAATGATAACAAGCAACAAAGTCGCCATGGCATCAACAAAACCTGGCCAGTAATTGGCTTCATTGTAGCGGCTGGCGTTACGAGACAAACCCATTATTCATTCCCTGCCGATCATGGTTTGACCATCAGCTTTTGCTGTTTTCATCGCTTAATACGCGAATGAGTTGTTCAAGAAGAATTTTGATATCGTCCTGTTGTTCGGCCTGGCCCTCGGCCCAATCCTGCATCAATTGCTGTTCACTACGGATATGCTGGACCAGTCCCTGTATACCGTCTGCCAGGTTGGCCATGGCTGTTGAGGCAGCACGATTTGAACCAGCTACTGCAGTACCCCCTTCGGGGATAGTTTGGGCAACTGCCCTGTTTGTTTCAATCGACCGGGACAAGGAGTTGATTGCACCCAGGAGGGCACGTGTTTCCGCGGCGCTGCTATGGGATATCTCATCCAGATCTTCCGGCTCTTCATCGTCCAGCGCCTCAATGTCCACCGCAGTGACTGTAGAAAGCCAGTCTTCAAGATTGGTATAAAAACGGTTTTGGGCCTGACCAGCCTGTAAATCGAGGAAACCAAGAACCAGCGACCCGGCCAATCCAAACAGGGATGAAGAAAATGCAGTACCCATGCCTTGTAGTGGCGCCGCAAGACCTGATTTCAAATCCTCAAATATAACTCCGGCGTCACCGGAGCCTACACTCAGAGACTGAATAGTGTCACCGACTGAACTGATTGTTGCCAGCAATCCCCAGAATGTACCGAGCAACCCCAAAAACACCAATAGCCCGGTGAGGTATCGAGCCAGTTCTCTTGCTTCATCCAGACGCAAGGCAATGGATTCCAGTATTGATCTCATTGTTTGCGTGGTGATGGACATGCGTCCGATGCGATCACCAAGCAGAGTTGCCATGGGAGCCAGCAAAACCGGGGAGCGCGTTACTTCGAGACCAGGGTCACCAAGTCTAAATCCGTTAACCCAGGAGATTTCCCTGAATAATCGAATGACCTGTCTAAATGAAAGAAATATGCCGATAATAAGAACAGATAGAATAACAATGTTCAGTCCGGGATTGCTTTGAAATGCTGACAGAATTTGTCGATACAAAACCAGTGCAACGAAACTGGAAACAGTAAGAAATACAAGCATACGCCACAAATATACTTGTGGACTTGATAACTTGTACGGATCGATCCCTTTGACCATGCTACTACATTCCGAATCACGCGTTTCCTGTTACAAAATGAATACCCTGTTTCACTAAAAAAGCGAAACAGGGAAATGTGACAGGAAAGAGACGCGCGAGGTAACTTGTAGCTAGTCGGTTTTTGCTTTTTGCAGCAGGTGAACAAGATTTTTCTGAACCATCTCGTTACCTGCGCAAACACTGCCATTGGCTAAAATGTCAGTACCACCATCTACTTCTGTGATGTAGCCGCCAGCTTCTTTCACGATAAGAAGTCCTGCTGCTATATCCCAGGCGTTTAATCCCGATTCCCAATATCCATCGAAACGACCGGCCGCGACCCATGCGAGGTCAAGCGCTGCGGCACCCACGCGCCTGATACCCGAAACTTCATGCATGACTTTTTGCAATTCACGAAGATATGCATTGTGATCCCCGCGCCCCAAATGGGGAATACCGGTCGCGATTACACAATCATGAAAGCCAACACGTTGGGCGACACGTAAACGGCGGTCATTCAAGAAAGCCCCGACACCCTTTTCAGCGGTAAAAAGTTCATCGGTTACAGGATTATAAACAACACCGGCAACAATTTCGTTCTGTCTTTCAAGAGCTATTGAAATTGCAAACTGGGGAATGCCATGTAAAAAATTTGTTGTGCCGTCCAGTGGATCAACAATCCAGCGGCAATTTGGGTCCTCGCCTTTGGTTTCTCCTGATTCTTCCATCAGGAAACCATAGGTGGGCCTGGCCTTTTGCAATTCATCATGGATTGTTTGTTCGGCCCGCGTATCCGCAATTGAAACGAAATCCCCCGGACCCTTTCTGGACACCTGAAGATTTTCAACTTCGCCAAAATCACGGTTGAGGCGCCTGCCAGCCTTGCTTGCAGCCAGAACCATTACGTTTAGAAGCGCGGAGCGCGCCATGGCAGTAATCCTTAAATCGAGGAAGGGCGAGTATTAGTCTGCGCGCTTCAAATAAGTAATTTCATTCGTGTCGACAATTATTCTGTCCCCGACGCCCACAAATGGAGGGACCATACAGCGGACACCATTTTCCAGAATTGCGGGTTTATAGGATGAAGACTGGGTCTGTCCCTTGATTGTAGGCTCCGTTTCGCTCACTTCAAGGGTCACATGATCCGGAAGTCTGATACCGATGGGTTTTTCTTCGTACATTTCCAGCGTTACCTGCATGCCGTCCTGCAGAAATGCCGCACGTTCACCCACAAAACTTTTTTCAAGTTCAATCTGATCATATGTTTCAGTATTCATGAAAACAAGATTGTCGTCCTGCCCGTACAGAAACTGAAAATCCTTTTGTTCCAGACGAACCCGTTCGACAGTTTCGGAAGATCGAAAACGTTGATTTAGTTTGCGACCATCGAGCAGGTTTTTTAGTTCTACCTGAGCGAAGGCTCCGCCTTTTCCAGGTTTAACAGCATTAACCTTTACTGCGAGCCAGAGTGAATTTTGATGTTCAATCACATTGCCCTGGCGAATTTCGTTACCATTTAGTTTCATGTGTTGTCTCGGTGCTGGTCGCGACAGTGTGACATCCGACAAATCTGGATATGTTCGGGACAGACTGCTTCTGAATTGTTTATGTAAAAGTCTGTGCACCATACTCCGACAAATATATCAAGCCCGTATCGCTTAAATCATGCAGGAAAGTGTCGCAAACTGTAGAGAGGTTTAACGTGCTTCTAGCGCCACGCAAGCCAATCGCGGGATTTTTGCAGGGATTTTTCGATTGCCGAAGGCTTTAAGCCACTGACAAAAGTATCCAGCCAGGTATCGGAATAGCCGGCACTTTGTGCAATTAAATGCCACTTGTAGGCTTCAACCGGATTGAGAGGGACGCCAAGTCCGCGTGCATACATACGGGCAATTCTGTTTTGAGCTATGACGTGTCCTGAATTTGCTGCCTGTATGAACCATCTTGACGCCCGGCGGGGATCGGGTTCTACGCCCCTTCCGCGAAATAGCATCAAGGCCAGCTCTACCTGCGCATCGAGATGACCAGCCTGCGCGGATTCAAACATGAACACAAATGCCCTGTTTTCATCTTTAAATCCCTGGGGTCCATCCTTGTAAATGAGGGCAAGTGCATATTGAGCATCCATATCGCCCTGATCCGCAGCTTTCTCGAACCATATAACAGCCTGATTTACATCTCTTTTGAGTGGCTGGCCGGTCAAATACATAATGCCTAAATTGTGCTGCGCTGCTGCTATGCCATTGTCCGCGGCGAGTTTGAAAAACTCGGCTGCTTTCGCCAGGTCCTTTTCGAGGCCATTGCCGCTGGAATGCATCAACCCCAATGAAAACTGCGCATGTCCATTACTTTGTGCGGCAGCCAGTGAATACCAGTCGATCGCCTTCGAAATATCGCGGGGTATCCCCAGACCGTTGGCATATATTTCTGCGAGCAATGTTTGAGCGTGGTCATCGCCACCGACGGCTTCTTTTAACGCGAATGTAAACGCAGTTAGATAATAGCCGCGCTGGAACGCTGCGTAAGCACGATCAATCGAAGGGTTTTGGTCAAGGCGCGCCAACAATTTTGCCAGATCATCCCTTGAGGTTGTTTCCGCCGTAGATTGATTCTGTTCCTGGGAATAAACAGGACCTGACGAAACCAGCATTACACACGCAATCAGGAATATTTGGGCGATCCGCTTCATCGTTGGCATTATTTTTTCGCCCTGGCAGCTGCTTTATTTTGCGCTTCCAACAAAATGCGATCTGCTTCAATACTGTCAAAAATTGCATTTGCTTTCGAAACAACGGTTGACGGCTTTTCTTCAGAATTCCAGACTTGTTCCCGAATAGCAATAAATTCTACGCTGTTTTGTGCGGCTTCTTCAATTGCCTCATAGCTGCTTCCTGCGACCATCACCGCTGGAATTTCAAACATACTGGCCCACYAGTATGCTAATTTACCGGTTTGTTTGTGAGTTGTTTGTTTTTGTTCAATATCGAGGCGTCCAAAAAACAAATAATCGACACCGGCGGAAGCTACGCTCATGGCATGATGACGATCTCGAATTCCACCAACACCGACAATTGCATCCGGTTGATAATCTTCCAGAATTTTTTCGATATTGTCATTTTCTTCAGAGATATGCAGACCATCGCATTTCGCGCGGCCCATTATTCTTGTATCTCCGTGGTATAAAACCGCGATATCATGTTCATGAGCGATTGAAACCAGAGTTTCGGCAATATTCTGAGCGTCGGAAACTTCCATTTCTGACGCATCAATTAACAGCGCAGCAATATCGCCACCGGAAATGGCATCTTTCAATTGGTCAATAAAAGTATCGAGATGAAACTCTCTGGGAGTCACAAGATAAAGTCGGGAACGCAATTCGGTCATTGTTGTCCAGGCTCTGTTGAGGTTTTGAAATTCTTACCACCTTATTGAGGCAAAAGCTGGACCTTAATCCGGTTCAGGGTAAACAAACTCGCATAGGCACCAACATGCAACTCGTTAAATTCAGGCCGGGATTTCAGGATTAGGCAAATTGCGTCAGGTTTTTAGGGCTTCCACACCTGGAAGATCCTTGCCTTCCAGCCATTCAAGAAATGCGCCGCCGGCAGTTGATATATATGTAAAACAATCTGCCGCACCAGCATGATTGAGCGCAGCCACCGTATCACCACCTCCTGCAACACTGATGAGATGCCCTGATTTGGTGGCCTTTGCTGCTGCCTGGGCGGCGGCAACAGTTGCAGCGTCAAATGGCTCCATTTCGAATGCCCCAAGAGGTCCATTCCATACCAATGTGCGCGCATCTTTTAAATGCTCACGAAATTCTGCAACGGATTTTGGGCCGGCATCAAGAATCATCGCGTCTTTGGGAACATCTTCAACACTGACAATTTCACTTGGAGCATTTGCGGCGAATTCTCGCGCAACCACAGCGTCAACAGGCAATATGATCTTGCAATTGGCTGTTTCAGCAGCAGAAAGAATTTCACGAGCTGTATCCGCCAATTCGTGTTCGCAAAGCGATTTGCCAACTTCTTTCCCCTGGGCCGCCAGAAAAGTATTGGCCATGCCGCCGCCGATCACCAGGCCGTCAACCTTGGATACCATGTTCCGCAATAAGGCAATTTTTGAGGAGACCTTTGCGCCTCCAACAACGGCATATACCGGTCTTTTTGGTTCACCGAGCGCAGCATTTAGCGCTTCCAGCTCAGCCTGCATCGCGCGACCTGCAAATGCCGGAAGGATGTTCGCAATACCAACGGTTGAGCCATGAGCCCGATGTGCGGCCGAAAACGCATCATTGACGAAAATATCACCTAAATTGGCGAGCTCTTCTGAAAATGCATCGTCATTGGCTTGGTCGCCGTCATGAAAACGGGTATTCTCCAGAAGAAGAACATCGCCGGCCTTCATATCCG
>JAESRR010000217.1 GCA_016764535.1 Cohaesibacteraceae bacterium
GAACTTTGGCCCATTTGCTATGCGTGCCCGGCAGACAAACCAACCCGTCGAAATCCGGCATCATTGATACCAGCCCCATTAGCTGGGTTTCCTCGCCGCGCATAACATCTGGCTGCGATTGAGAAAAATTACACAAGCCAGGCAATATGCGAACATTGATGCGCGTGTCGGACGTGTTTATGTAAATTGCTCGCCCTGGCAAATCATCAAGGTTTGCAGGCAGCTTTGCATATTCAGCCTCCTGCCAGCCTTGCCTGCTCCCTGCCATGCCGCAGATCATGACCGGTATGGGACTGGGAATAACTTCCGGTAGCCAGCTGGATATGAGTTTAAGTAGTACAGGCTCAAATTCTTCAGGCTGTAGCGTACCGGCACCATTATCCGATCCTGTACGACCAAGCACTTCATTTTGATCATCAAGCGCCCAGATACGGATATTGCTTGAGCCCCAGTCCACGGCGATGCTTGCAAGATTGATCATACCCGCCCTCCATCAATCACCATTGTCTGACCGGTCATCATCCGCCCCATACGGCTGGCCAAAAACAGGCAGGGCCCAACCATATCATCAGGTGTAATTGCTTCTTTCAGAGATTGGGTCCCGATGCACTCGGCAAGTGCATCATCAGTAACCCACATTTTCTTCTGCCGATCAGTCATCACCCAACCTGGAACCAGCGTATTGACTCGTATATTCTTTGGACCGAGTTCGCGGGCAAGAGCCTTGCTCATACCAATAATCGCTGCCTTGGCGGCAACATAGGCAGGATATCCTTCAAGCCCAAGCATGCAGGAATTGGACGAAACATTTATAATACTTCCCTCGCCCAGAGTTGCCATCATTGGCGCGACTGTTTGCATGGCGAAGAATTGCGGACGCAAATTTACATTGAGAGATTGATCCCATGCATCCGGGGTCAACTCCGCCAGCGAGTGCCTTGTATCAAGTGCAGCATTGTTTATCAGAACCGAAATCGGTCCCATCCGTTCTGCAATCATGGTGATGGACGTTTGCAGGGCGGCAACATTAGTAATGTCACATTCAATGAACAATGGTTTCTCGCCATGACTTTTCTGGATTCGACTGCACAGACCATTTGCAGCCGAAACATCAATATCCAAAAATGCTACTTTTGCTTTGGCTGATACAAACCCTTCAACCAAAGCAGCACCGATACCCGAAGCGCCACCGGTTATTAAAACCGTCTTGCCAGCAAGATCTGCCAATCCAGTATAATTCTCCAGAGATGTCATGAAACCTGCTCGATACCATTGAATGGGACTTAATTTCGTTGTATGAGATTATTGTCGGAACAGAGGCCCAAGTCAAGAACTGCAACCCGTTTTAGGAAACTAATGACCATGCAAAACACAACAGACATTCAAAAACCGGATCTGGTCAGTCCAATCTCAAAAGCACTACATATCCTGGATATCGTTGGTGATGCAGACCAATCCATGCGCTTTCAGGATCTCTCGGAACTATTGCCGTTCCCCCGGGCGACGACCCATCGGCTGCTAAAATTACTTGTAAGTGAACGGATGTTGGCATTTGACGATAACAGACGAACCTATCGGCTTGGCCACCGACTGTTTCAGCAGGCCCACAGGTCATGGGCGCGAAATTCAATGACAGAAATCGCAGGTCCATATCTCACCGAATTATGTCGGCAAACCGGCTTGACTGTCCATCTGGCGACACTTGAAGGGGGCAATGTTTTGTACCTCGACAAGCGATTACCACATCGCCCCGTTACCATGTTTTCAAATCCTGGGCGGATCGCATCTGCATATTGCACGGGACTTGGAAAGGCACTGCTTGCTTCGCTTGATCAATCAGCGATGGAAGAGGCAATAGCATTGCAGAGTTATAAAGCCTACACCGCCAAAACATTGACCAGTCAGGAAATGCTAAAAGCAGCTTTAATAAAAATTCAACAAAAAGGCCTGGCATATGATGACGAAGAACACGAGGTAGGCATTCTATGCCTCGCCATGGCGCTGCCAGATCTCGAAAAATCGACGCTTCCCCATGCCATTTCGATCACAAGTACAGTTTTACAGGGCAGTCTTGTCGAGCTTGAGCAACGTTGTGCGGAAACCCTTAAAACCATAACAATCCAGATTTCTGAAAAAGCCCGTGCTGGCCTCATGCCTGGACAAGGCCAGGACTAGTGGCAGGGCCTGACCCTAACCAAAAGCCACCATATCGGGTTGTTCGATCGGACAATAGTTTTGGTTGAGTGCAAAACATAATCCGCGTAAGCGGGCGACGTCGGCATCAACGCGCTTCACTGCATAACCCAAATATTGCAAGGCTCTGTCATAGCGCTCGGCATGAACATCCGACCCAAGCAGAGTCACACTTCGATGAACGTGCGGCGCGCCATCTACATTGATACCACAAGTTTCTTCGCGGATTTCCGAACCAATCAATAATCCGCGCAGATATGCTGTCGACCAGGCAGTCGACACATCATAAAGCAAACTACGTGCCCTGATGTTGTAAAGATTGGATAACGCGGCCGATTCCGTATCCCGGGCAGCTTTCAAACCTTCTTCAAATCCGTCCTGATCATCGACCACATCCACATCGACTGATTGCCTGAGCGAGGTATGCTGGCAAATAGCTTCAAACAACTCATGGGTCACATGTGTGCGGGACAACATTGCGCGTCCATCATGCAACTCAATCCACTTATTGTTGATTTCTCCAGGCATTAAAACAAGCCCGCTATATATTGCTTCAATATCCCACAAACCCAGAAGCAAAGTCTCCTCTCCGCGCATGACATCGGGGGTATGATGTGAATACTGGCAAAGCCCTGGCAGGATATGCACCTCAATACGTGGATCGGAGACCTCTACAGCGACCGCGCGAGATGGCAACGCGTCCAGCCGCACAGGCATTTTTGCATAACCTGCATCCTGCCAGCCATTTTTGCACCCGGCTGTTCCCGATATCCAGATTTGCAATGGCTGTTTCACTGTTGGAGGTAACCATCTGCCAATGATTTTCATCAACAATGGTTCATATTCGTCTGTAGAGAGTGTCGAGGAACCATCAAGACTGTGTTTCATGAACAGGACTTCCTGACTTTCATTTAAAGCCCAGACGCGCAAATCCTGTCTGCCCCAGTCAACAACGATACCGGAGACTTCCCCGCGATCCTTTTGACAATCATTGGCGTCAAATTTCCAGGGCAAACCAGCCTTCTGCAAATCAAGATAATCAGCAATCTGTGTCAGGGAAGTTAGATCCGGTGTGCCCATATTGTGTGTCCGCCACAAAAATCAGCCTCCAATACAGGAAATGAAGAAATCCCGTCATTGGTGACAATGCAAAGTGAATAGCCAGTATGCGCGCTGGGTCCTCGTACGCACTTAAGAAAACCATTCAGATTGTCTGCAATTGACGATCCAGTCATTTGAACACAAAAAAGCCGGTCTCTTTCGAAACCGGCCCTTCAAATCCAATTGCAATTCAATCTATCCGCCAAAATCATCCAGCATGATATCTTCCCGCTCCACACCCAGATCAACCAGCATATTGATCACTGACTGGTTCATGATCGGAGGACCACAGAGGTAATATTCGCAATCTTCCGGCGCTGTATGCTGTTTAAGATATTGATCAAAAAGCACATTATGGATGAAACCGGTGTAACCACTCCAGTCATCATCCGGCTGCGGATCAGACAGCGCAACATGCCAGTCAAAGTTCTTGTTTTCTTTGTCGAGTGTATCGAAATCCTCAACATAGAACATCTCGCGTACCGACCGTGCGCCATACCAGAATGTAACCTTGCGGTCAGTCGACAGCCTGCGCATTTGATCAAAGATATGCGAGCGCATTGGTGCCATACCGGCACCGCCACCGACAAAAATCATTTCCTTTTGGGTATCGCGCGCAAAGAACTCGCCAAACGGGCCGGAGATAGTGACCTTGTCGCCAGGTTTGAGATTAAAGATGTAGCTCGACATGATCCCGGGAGGGATACCCTGACTACCCGGAGGTGGAGACGCCACACGAACGTTGAGCATGATGATGCCCTTCTCGTCCGGGTAATTGGCCATCGAATAGGCCCGTGTTGTCAGCTCTTCGGTATTGCTCGCATTATATTGCCAGACGTTAAACCGGTCCCAGTCGCCGCGATATTCTTCTTCGATTTCAAATTCGGTATAGGGAATATCGTAGGCCGGACATTCGATCTGAATAAAACCGCCTGCACGGAAGCCAACATTCTCGCCTTTGGGCAGTTCCAGCACCAGCTCCTTGATAAAAGTTGCGACATTTTGGTTGGAACGTACTGTACATTCCCACTTTTTGACGCCGAATACTTCTTCGGGAACGGTAATCTTCATGTCCTGTTTGACGGCAACCTGACACGATAAACGCTCACCATTACGGGCTTCACGTTTACTGATATGGGTTTCTTCCGTCGCAAGAATGGACCCGCCACCCTCACTTATCTGCACCCGGCACTGGGCACATGTCCCACCGCCGCCACAGGCCGATGAAACAAAGATCTTTTCACCTGCAAGCGCCGTGAGCAATTTTCCGCCAGCCGGAACCGATATTGTTCGTTCACCATTGATGGTGATTTGAACATCGCCCGAAGCGACCAGTTTGCTTTTGGCAAAAATGATGACCAGAACCAGCGATAAAACGATGATCGTGAAAAGCGAAACACCAAGTGTAAATTCCTGCATATTCCGCCTCCTACAATTTCACGCCGGAGAAGGCCATAAAGCCCATCGCCATAAGACCAGCCGTGATGAATGTGATTCCAAGACCACGCAATCCACCAGGAACATCCGAGTACTTCAGTTTCTCGCGTACACCGGCCATGCAAGTGATCGCCAGCGCCCAGCCAATACCGGAGGATATGCCGTAGACGGTTGATTCAGCAAAATCATAATTGCGTTCAACCATAAACAACGAACCACCAAGGATTGCGCAGTTCACCGTGATCAGTGGCAGGAATATTCCAAGCGCGTTATACAGCGCCGGGAAGAACCGATCGAGGATCATCTCAAGGATCTGCACGATCGCCGCAATCACACCGATATAGGAAATGAGGCCAAGGAACCGCAGATCAACGCCTTCCAGACCCGCCCAGGCCAACGCGCCGTCATTGAGCAAATATGTCAGGATCAAATTGTTGGCAGGTACTGTAATTGCCTGAACCACAGTGACCGAGATACCCAAACCAAGTGCTGTCTCAATCTTCTTTGAAACAGCAAGGAAAGTACACATACCAAGGAAGAACGAGAGGGCAAGGTTTTCAATAAAGATTGCCTTGACGAAAAGACTAACGAGACCTTCCATAATCAATGCGATCCTTTTGGTGCAATAATTTTGAATTCTTCAACTTCGACCTGTGCCGGTTTCCATGATCGGAATGCCCAGATCAACAAGCCAATGATGAAAAACGCGCTGGGTGGCAACAATAACAATCCGTTGGGCACATACCAGCCGCCATTATTGACCGTCTCGAATATTGTAATGCCGAACAATTTCCCGGCTCCAAACAACTCTCGTACCACGCCAACCAGCATCAGGATCAATCCATATCCAAGACCATTGCCGATACCGTCAATGAATGAAGCTGTTGGCCCGTTCTTCATGGCAAATGCTTCTGCACGGCCCATAACGATACAATTGGTAATGATAAGTCCAACAAACACCGAAAGTGTTTTGGAAATCTCGTAGGCATACGCTTTCAGCAGCTGATCAACCAGGATCACCAGTGAGGCGATAATTACCATTTGCACTATGATCCGGATCGAGGAAGGGATCTGATTGCGAATGGCCGAGATGAAGAAGCTTGAGAAAGCGGTTACCAGAATAACGGCCAGTGCCATCACAAAAGCAACCTTGAGGGAAGATGTAACCGCCAGGGCAGAACAAATACCCAGCACCTGAAGTGTGATCGGATTGTCATCGATCAGCGGATCGAGCAGAAGACCTTTATTGCTTTGCGACATCAAAGCGCCCCCTTCTTCAGATTATCAAGAAACGGCTTAAAGCCCTGTTCGCCCATCCAGAAACGCACCAGATTATCAACGCCGCGGGAGGTAATCGAAGCGCCTGCAAGTCCGTCAATATGGTGTTGAACGGCATCTCCCGAAGGAATGCCTTTGGCAACCGTGATACGGACAGTACCATCATCACCGTAGATTTTTTTACCAGGCCATTGTTTGCGCCAGACCGGATTATCTACTTCGGCACCAAGGCCCGGCGTTTCACCATGTTCGTAAAATTGCAGGCCGTAAACTTCGTTACCGTCTGCATTAAGTGCAACAAAGCCATAAAGCGTAGACCACAATCCATATCCATGAACCGGCAGGATGATCCGTTCAATTGCACCCGCATCATCCCGAATGAGATAGACGGCAGCCAGTTTGGCGCGCCGTTTTATGCCGGCTGGATCATTTTCAAGCGCATCACTTTTTAAAGGGTTTTTGGCGGCTTTGCGTTGATCATAGGAAACGGCGTCCCCGGCATCGGAGAACAAACCCGTATCCAGATCAACCAGCCGGGTTTCAAATTTCTCAAAACCCGCCTCAATATCCATACCCTCGGAATAGAGCCCCGCAACCTGCAGGATATTACTCTTTTTATCGAGAACCTTGTTAATTTCCTGGATCGGTTTTAGCAGCACTGCAGCAGCTGAAACTATCATTGAGCAAAACAGACAAAGACCAACTGCAACAAGCAGCGTCTTGGGCGTGCTATCAATGGGCAACGCCTTGAAACGAGCCCAGGCGCCAGCTTCATGTTTTTCCGGGGTGTTTGCATCAGACATGACGAGCCGCCCTCCGTTTGATATTTGCCTTGACCACGAAGTAGTCAATCAATGGCGCGAAAATATTGCCGAACAGGATTGCCAGCATCATCCCTTCCGGGAAGGCCGGATTAACCACACGGATCATCACCACCATGAAACCGATCAGCGCACCGTAATAAAAACGTCCCGTATTGGTCATTGCACCCGATACAGGCTCGGTGACCATGAAGACCAGACCGAATGCGTATCCACCCAAAACAAGATGCCAGTGCCAGGGCATGGCAAACATCGGGTTGGTATCGCTGCCGATCCAGTTAAGCAGGGTTGAGAAGCCGATCATGCCAATCAGGCAGCCGACGATCAAACGCCAGTTGGCGATGCGCGTATAAATAAGGAATGCACCCCCAATGAAGGCAGCAATTGCCGAGGTTTCACCCAGCGATCCCTGAATAGTACCGATAAAGGCATCCATCCATGTGATATCAGCAGCAGCCAGTGCTTCATGACCATCAAGCGCTGTAATGCCCAGCGCAGTCGCGCCCGAGAACCCGTCGACAGGTGTCCAGATTGTATCGCCCGACATGGATGCCGGATAGGCAAAATAGAGGAAGGCTCGTCCAACCAGTGCCGGATTGAGGAAGTTCTTGCCGGTTCCACCAAACACTTCCTTGCCCAGGACAACACCAAAGGAAATACCAAGAGCCACCTGCCACAGAGGAGAGGAAGCTGGCAGGATCAGGGTGTAAAGCATCGAAGTAACGAGGAAACCTTCATTGACTTCATGTCCACGAACCACCGCGAATATGACTTCCCATGTTCCGCCTACAATCAATGTAACTGCGTAAATCGGCAGAAAATACAACATTCCATGCGCCATGTTGGCGAGCACATTGGTTGAATCAAGCGGAATACCGAGCATGGTCAATAGAAACAAACGCCAGTCGGACGAGAAAAACACCCAGTCTGTTTTGTCCGAAAGGCCAAGCCCCTGCAATGCCATGTTGCTTTGCAGGCCTGTATTGTAAAACGCCATCAATATGCAGGGAACCGTCGCAAGCACGACGTAGGACATCACCCGTTTAAGATCAACATAATCCCGCGCGTGTGGCGCGACTGTTGTGACTGTTTTTTGGGTGTAAACAAAGCTCTCGACCATTTCGTAAAGAGCGTAATATTTTTCGAGTTTGCCACCCTTGAGGAAGTTCGGCTCGATTTTGTCAAAGAAACTGCGCAGACCCACGACCTAACCCTCCTTCTCGATTTTTTGAAGGCTGGCACGCAACGCCTCGCCATATTCATATTTGCTGTGACAAACAAAGGTACACAGCGCCAGGTCTTCTTCGTCGAGCTCAAGCACACCGAGTTTTTGGGCCTGATCGGTATCCAGCACAAGGATCGAACGCAATAATTGCGTTGCCATGATATCCATCGGCATCACCCGCTCATAGGTGCCCAGCGGCACCATGGCTCTGCGACCACCATTGATGTTTGTACCAAAAGCGAATTTACGTGCCTTGCGCAAGAACGATGACAAATGCACATTTAGAAATGAATAGTTCTGTGTGCCAGGATTGATCCAGCCCAGCAGGCGCTGCCTGGTATCTTCTTCCATCAGCGTTATCTGGCGATGGTAGCGCCCCAGATAGGCGAACTGGTCATGCGCAATACTACCGGAAAGCACCGACCCGGATACCCGGCGACACTCGGCGTCACTTTCAGTGATTTCACCGGCACAAATTTCGTCCAGACTGGCACCCGTACGTGTGGTGATTAGCCGGGGATTGTTGGCACGGGGTCCTGAAAGGGAAATCGTGCGATCAACATGTAATTCGCCGCTTGTAAACAACGCACCAATTGAAATCACATCCTGATAGCCGAGTGACCAGGCTTTACGTTGTTCCGAGACCGGTTCAAGAAAATGAATATGTGTACCGGCAAGGCCCGCCGGATGCGGTCCTTCAAAACAGTGATATTGCGCGTTGGTGGCGCGTGTTGTCGGCAAGTCCTTGCCAACACCGTGACACACATATAAAGCGCCATCGGTTAATTTCGAAATCACATCAAGGCCGTGAGAGAATGCCTCTGCAGATGCTGCAATCACCACACCGGCATCTGCCGCAAGCGGGTCAGTATCCATCGCYGTGACAAAAATYGCAGCAGGCACGTCACCTTCCAGYGGCACCCGGGACCATGGGCGYGTGCGAAAAGATGTCCACATGCCGCTCTTGTAAAGCTGATTTTGCACAGCTTCACGCGACAAATCCATCAACCCGTCCGGGGAGGTTTTGTCAAACGCAACTGATTCTTCTTTTGAATCCAGTGTTATGATGATCGTTTCCAGCACCCGGCGAGGGCCACGATTAAGTGCTGTGATCTTCCCGCCGCCCGGTGCTACATAATTTACATTGGGGGCTTCTTTATGGACAAACAGGGGCTGGCCTTTTTTTACCAAATCGCCTTCGGCGACCAGCATTTTTGGCTTAAGTCCTTCAAAATCCTGACCATTTATCGCCACCGTTTTTATTTTCGGTCCTGCACTTACCGTCTGATCCGGAGTGCCGGTCATCGGCAGATCCAACCCTTTTTTTAGTTTCATGGCAACCCTCGGGCCCCTGGTTCAATGTCGTCTCCCCCTGGTTTGCTACATACAAATCACAGGAGGTACACAATGGGGATTATGTCTCTCACTACCCCCCGGACAATGCTGTTTCAAGCGTTCAACGCTGTGTATCTGCAATTATCTAACAAAAGGTATTTCACATAAACATAACCGTTACTTCACCTTGACTTCACGAGGCTTTACGCGCATCAACCGGCCATCTTATCCATGGAGTATCCCGATGCGTTTTATGTCCCTCATTGCCCTTGCCCTGGCGCTTGCCGGATGCAACCCGTTTGCAGCGGATCGGCAAGTGAGTACGTTCAAGGGCAAAACCATGGGCACAACATATCAGGTCAAGGCCATCAACCTGCCGGACACGGTGACGCAGGCCGAGCTGCACACAGCGATCGAGGCTTCACTCAAACAGGTCAATAACAACCTTTCAAACTGGCACAAAACGTCTGAAGTTTCCAGTTTCAATGCCTCCCCCAGCACATCATGGACGCCGGTTTCGGACGACTTCAAAATCGTGATGAAAGAGGCTTTTCGTATCCACAATGAAAGCAATGGGCGCTTTGATGTTACACTCGCACCCCTGATTAATTTATGGGGATTTGGACCAAAAAAACAGACAGATTT
>JAESRR010000069.1 GCA_016764535.1 Cohaesibacteraceae bacterium
GCCGACGCTCCATGACAGAGAAGAAAAACCCATCTGTTTGTGTGGACGCCGGCGTCATAGTGATTGTCATCAAGTCAGCTGACCATGGCTGGAGATTATCAGTGCCGAATAATTCCTGCCAGGCCTCTCCGGCTGAAATCAGCTCGAAATCAGGATTTGTTTCGACAAAATCATAGACCTGTTTTTCATTTTCCTGTGGTAACAATGAACACGTGATGTAAATCAAATAACCCCCTGGACGTACATAATCCCGCGCTTCTTCCAACACTTTGCGCTGATCGGATAGTCGTTCCTCGAGAGCTTTTGGCGTTAATCGCCATTTGGCATCCGGACGTCTCCGCCAAATCCCGGTGCCCGTACAAGGAGCATCAACAACAACCCGATCCATTCGCCCCAAAAGAGATTTAAGTGTCTTYTCCTCCGGAGTGATTACTTTCACGTTTTTCGTACCAGCACGCTCCAGCCGATTGTGAATTGGCGACAACCTTGATCGATCAGCATCGTATGCATAAATCTGGCCACGGTCTTCCGTCAGAGCCGCCATGGCAAGTGTCTTCCCTCCGGCACCTGCGCAAAAATCGAGAATCGTATCTTYTTGGAGTGGGTACACCAGGCTGGCAGCAATTTGACTGCCTTCATCCTGAATTTCAAACCAGCCTCTTCGAAATGCGCCGTCACTTTGAATATTTGGTTGTCTGGCGACACCAGTGCCACTTTCAAAACGCAAACAGGTGGACGACAGCCGTGTTTTCACAGGACTGAACTTTGATAACGCTGACTTCACATCGTCGATTGTTGATTTCAACGTGTTAACGCGAATGTCCACCGGAGGTCTCTGGGAGAGAGCGCGACCTTCAATTTCGAGGTCTTCCTCAAATGCTTCTTCAAACGATTCGACCAACCACTCGGGAATCTCTGCTCGCACCCACAAGGGTGCGCCTTCGAGCGAATGATTATCGATGCCGTTTAACTCAGCCTCTGTGAGATTCCGGGGAGCATGCCTGTCATCCTGGAATTCAGACTGTAATGTTTTTGAATCAAAACCCCAGTGGTGCCCAATTGCTCCAAGAACCAAAGACCGCACATCATACGATCCCATTTTCCAACCGATTGAGGCACGTTTTCGTAGAACGTCGTATACAATATTGCCGATGACAGCCCTGTCATTTGAGCCGGCGAAACGATGAGACTGCCCCCAGTCCCGCAAAGCATCGGCAACTGATCTTTTTTTCTTTTCAACATCTTGCAATATTTCTATAGCAGCCTGTACCCGTCCGCCAAGTTTCATCGATAGTCCTCAATCCAAAAAGCAAAGCCTCACCCAATTGCAAGCGCCAATACCGATATGATCTCTATTGCAAATAAAAGTGCTCACGGCTAGGCCTGATGCTGCATTGGTGGTCACCGTTCTGAAATCCCGATCAATCCACCAATTTGAAGTAGAAAGCACAATCAGCGCGCCATTCCCGGCAATGAGAGTACTTCCCCGTTTGTGAAAACCATTGGATTAGGCGTTGTTGCTGCGATGATTGGTATTGTGGCTGCTCCATGGGCGATATTTTCTCGTAAATTACTTCCAAGAACGATCCCGGGATGGCCACTACGAGAACAAATTGATGGCAAAAGCCGATTCAACCTTCTCCCAAGCTCTTTCAATAATTCCGGAGAAGCTGTTCCGCCCAACATAATCATTTCAGGTTCCAGGAGATTTTCAACGGTAGCTATTGCAAGCAGAAAGGCATCCGCGGCAATGTCGAGCCATGCAGATACGTGTTTGTTTCCCGCAAGAACCAGTGTTTCAATATCGGACTGTGATCGGATTATTATATCATTCTCCAACAAATGCGCTCGCAATGAAGCAATAGACAAATACTGCCCAAGGCACCCGGAATTGCCACAATAACAACTGCGACCCCGGGGATAAACAATAAGATGCCCCAATTCACCAGCATTACCCGTGGCGCCACGATATACTTCTCCGTTCCACAAAATCCCGGCACCTACTCCTTCAGCCAGGAATACATAGAACAAATTTCGAACTCCTTGTGCCTGACCAAAATGTTGTTCTCCCAAAACTGCTGCCGCTGCATCATTTTCGAGCAATACCGGTAATCTTATTTTCAATTTCAATAAATTGGCTATATTTCTGAACTGGAATCCCGGAACCGCACCCGGGCTGACCGATTTGGGATCAACAAGATCAAATGGCCCGGGAGTAACCAGTCCTACTCCAAGAAATTTCTTTTTCGGGAGCCGGGATTTCTTGATGGCGGCATTGCAAGCGTCGGCTGTGAACTGGATAAGTTCCCCAAGACCCCCATCCGGCACGAGGCCTGTGTCCCTGAACCTTATTTGTCCCACCAGATCCGAAATAACAATGTCATATCGCTTTACGTCAAGTCGCAATCCAAGTGCGTATCCACTGTCTTTCTCGATCTGAATGACAACGGGTGGCTGCCCGCGAGCTGCCGACCTCCTTCCCGTTTCATGCACATACCGAGCTGCTTTTAAATCATCAATAATATTTGCAATTGTCTGGGGAGTAAGATTTGTCTCCCTGGAAAGTTCCGCTTTGGAAAGAGCCTGATGGCGCTGTAAAGCCGAAAAAACCAAACGTCGATTATAGATCCGGGTATGCCCCACGCTTTTGGCAGCTTTATACCTGCCTGCGAGTGTTTTTTGTTCAATCATTCCAACTTTATATCATGCTTATATTAAATCAAAGCATTTAATGTATTGACTCATTTTCCCTTATTTTCTATCATTTACGAATGAAAATAACGGAAATACGATGAAACCAATTGTTCGAATGCACGCCATTCACAAAAATTTCGGCGGCGTACAAGCGTTGAAGAATGTCCATATCGACATCTGCCGCGGCGAAGTTGTTGCGCTGCTCGGGCACAACGGCGCTGGCAAGTCGGTACTTGTGCAGATTCTGTCTGGAGTATTTTCCCAGACTTCGGGATTAATTGAGATTGAAGGCCATAAAACCCGTTTTGCATCACCAAGAGACGCAAGGGCTGCGCACATAGAAACTATTTACCAAACTCTTGCTCTCGCTGAAAATCTGGATGCAACAGCTAATTTTTTTCTGGGGCGTGAAATCAAAAACAGGTTTGGATTTCTCGACAATCGTACCATGGCTGTATAGCGAGGGAAAATATATGTAAATTAAACGCCAATTTCGAATTGACCAGATCCCCCGTCCGAAATCTTTCTGGTGGGCAAAGACAGGCAATTGCGATCGCAAGGGCCGTGTATTTCAAGGCTCGTATCCTTGTCATGGATGAACCCACAGCCGCTCTTGGCCCACACGAGACCGAACAGGTTGTATTGACAATCAACAATCTGCGAAATCATGGAATGGGCATCCTCCTTGTTAGTCATGATCTGAATGACGTTTTCAAACTTGCTGACAGGGTGGTGGTTCTTAAAGGCGGGCAAGTTGTTGGCTCAGGTGATTGCAAAAGCCTTTCCATGGATGATGTGTTGCATATGATTGTTGCGGGAACTCCGGTTTTCACTCAAACATCGCAGACACCGGCATGAGTTATAATATTCCCAGCCAACTAGTAGAACCTGTGAAGCGAAAATTACTATCAGTCCAACCAATCTGGATCATTCTTTCCGTTACAATAATTTTGGCCGCGTTAATTTCAGATAGGTTCCTGACTACAAATAATCTCATTAATGTCATGCATCACGGGGTCATTGTCGGCATAGTCGSTCTGGGCATGACCCTTGTGTTAATTCTGGGCCATTTCGATCTGTCGACCGGCGCAATTGTCATGATGGCCGCGGTATTTTCAATTGAARTTGGGCCGGTCACTCCCACGCTCACAATTCTTGCAATCATTTTACCGGTTTTGGCCGGTACCATCACGGGGGTGTTTAACGGGTTTATCATTTGCGGACTGGGCGCCAATTCGATCATCGCGACTCTGGGAGTTCAGTTCACGATTTTTGGCGGTGTACTGGCGAGCGTTTCGGGAGCGCATGTGAGAGTTGACGCCGAAACTGAACTATTTCATTCATTGGCAAATGGGTACTTTCTGGCAATCCCGAATTCCGTGTTTGTGTTTTTTGGCCTCGCTCTAATTTGCGCGTTGATCATGCATTCTACAGTATTTGGACGTCATATCTATGCCATTGGCAGCAACAGGGATGCCGCAAATCGCGCAGGTATAAATACCACTAGAATCGGAATTTATACTTTCATGATTTCCGGCGGGTTTGCCGCAGTGTCAGGTGTTTTAATCGCTTCTCGCGTGAGACATCTCGACCCCACCGGCATTGCCGGGTATGAATTTCCAGCTCTAACTGCTGCCGTGCTTGGTGGTGCAAGCCTGATGGGTGGTGAAGGCAGACCGCTTGATACCGTAGCCGCAATACTTGTCATAACAATAATTGGCAATGTCATGACATTGTCAGGATTGCCACATTCGAGCCAGTTATTTGCGCAAGGAATTATACTCGCACTGGCCGTCGCATATCACGAATACCGTCGCAGGGGTGGCAAATAATGCATCCTGTCGTGAAACGCCTCTTTATTCATCCTCCAGTTATACCCTTACTTATTGTCGTCAGTTTCATCGATGGTTTTTGGACACAAGGCAATATATCAAATCTGGCCGGGCAAATATCACTGGATGGTATTTTGGTGTCCGGCCTCGTTATTGTAATGATCGCCGCGGGATTTGATTTATCCATCGGTGTGGTAATGGCTGTATCCGGCGTTGTTGCAATTGCATTAGCGCCTTATGGCCTGGGTTGGGCCATCGTCGGCTCCACCATGACAGGATTAATAGCCGGGTTCCTGAACGGCACACTGATTGCCAGGTTTAAAATCAATCCATTTATTGCAAGTTTTGCGACAATGATCATGATGCGCGGTGCGGTACTATATTTTACCGATACACGTCCTACGGTATATTTTGATCCGCTCATTAACTCCATTGGTCGCGGCAAAATACTGGGTATTCCCTTCCCGTTTTTGATCATGTTGTTTGTCATGGTCGTTTTACATGTTTTGCTTACGACACGAGCCTGGGGTCGGCATGTCTATGCAATAGGCAGCGATGATCAGGCAGCTCGCCTCGCCGGGCTTTCTGTTAGCCGTATCCGTGTTCAGGTCTACATTCTTTGTTCCAGCCTGGCTGCTCTCACGGGGGCATTGCTCGCATCAAAACTCGCGACGGGTTCTCCCATTGTTGGTGCTTCCACGGCACTGTTCATTGCAGCAGCAGCATTGCTTGGTGGCGCTACCCTGCAGGGTGGAAAGGGCAGCCTTCCAGGCGCATTTGTCGGAGTATTGTTTATCAGTACCCTGGTTAACGCGATGAATTTGCTCGTCATTCCAGCCTATTACCAGCGTATTTCCATCGGACTATTATTGATATTTTTGGTTGTTCTGGATGGAGCAATAAAACGATGGCGATTAAAATAGCCGGCAAATGGTGCGCCGGAAACAGCACCTGATTATGGGAGGATAAAATGAACGTGAAAATTGGAAAAATATCTCGCAGAGTTGCGATACTTACCGGAGCTGCCAGTCTTTGCATCCTTGGTATTGTGGGAAACATTGCCAATGCCAGTGATAAAATTGTTATTGGTCATTCGCAGCCGAATCTGGGCTGGGCCTATATCGCCGCATTTACCAATGCTCTGGAAGCAGCAGCCGCTAAATTGCCCAACGTTGAAGTCATCACACTTAGTGCAGATGGTGACATCGCAAAACAGTCCAGTGACATTGACAGCCTGATCGCACGCAAGGTTGATGTGTTATTGGTGACCAGCCTTGATGGTAATGCTGTGGTTCCCTCACTAATGGCTGCATCTGAAGCAGGTATACCCATACTTGCAGTTTCCAATGAACCCGCTAAAGCAGGCCAGGCAATCATAAAGGGATTTTCCGGGCCCGATGATTATGTGCAGGGAGTCATTGCCGCTGAACTGTTGCATGAAGCGTTGGGAAGCAAGGGCAAAATCGCGTTAATTGAAGGTTCCCCAGGCCAAAGTACCACACTTTTAAGAACTCAGGGTCTAAAGGATGGATTAAAAAAACTGGGTTCCGGACTTGAAATAATCGCTGCCCAAACTGCAGACTGGAATCCGATAAAGGCCAAAACAGTTGCCGAAAATTACCTGACTGCCTATGGCAATGACCTCAATGGAATTTTTGGCCATGACGACAACACAGCTGCAGCAGCAGCTGAAGTATTCCATGAAAAAGGCCGCACAGACATAATCTCGGTTGGAACCGGAGGCACCATTAACGGCCTCAAGGCCATTCGCGACGGATTGATGTATGGAACCATGGATCAATCCCCGACAACGGATGCTCACCAGGCGCTCGAATTTGCGCTGATGCTTGCAAAAGGTAAAGAGCTACCGAAACGCCGAAACATCATTCCCATGCCCAAGATTACAATTGGTAATGTTGCTGACTTCAAGGGCGAATGGTAATTCAACCCACCACCGGTCGGGTGGCAATCACCCGACCGCCATTCTGATTTTCCAATACATACCAACGGAGTCTGACTCTTGTCTGCTTTTCCTATTGGCATGAAAATTTATGACAACAACTGGTACCTGAAACATAATCTGGAACCTGAAAATGCCGCCGGTTTACTTGCCGCTATGGGTATCAATTTTGTGATTGCACAAAGCCGGCTGTTGCCAATGCAAAACAACGCAATTAGCAGCGTTGTGCCAAAACACCTTCGAGATCGGTATGCCGGGCTTGATGACGTTGCGTTTAGAAATGCCCTCAAAGATCACAATATTCAATATTATGCCTGCATGAATATTGGTTTTGATGCAGATGCTGCAAACAAACATCCAGAGTGGTTACCAGTTGATCAACACGGTGCAACCGGCACTCAAACTGACTGGTATGTCGGACTTTCACCCACCAAATCTGTTTTCATGGACAACAAAGCAACACAGCTCTTCCAAGCTGTTAGCATTCTCAAGCCGGACGGTGTCCATTTTGGATTTGCCAGATGGCCTGGCTTTTGGGAAACCTGGCTGCCTGGCGCAACAAGAAATTCAATTCGTGAATACTGTTATTCGGAAGATACGCTGAATAAATTCAGCCAACATGCACAACTGGACATTAACATTTCAAACCCGGTCGCTGCCTTCAAGGATATATCAACTCAACATCGAAAATTATTTACAGAATGGAAATGCTCGCAAACCCATAAAATGATTTCCATGTTGAAACAGATTGCCCGATCGGCAATTCCGAACCTTCCGATAGCCATAAATACAATACCGTTTGGGCCGGATGATTTTGGCAATGCTGTCATGGAAGTGCTTGGACAAAACCATGCCACGCTTGGTTCAACAGTCGATATATTTGAAGTTATGGCATATCATCAAATATTGAAACGGCCAGCAAGTTGGCCTGCTGAAATTTCAGCAGAAATCCGATGCCGATCCAGACAGGTAACCTGGTGTACTTTGCAAACCGGGCCACATTACACTTCATCCAGATATTGTGCTGATCAAAGGAACCGGGATGTTAAATTATCCGAGATACAGACAATTTTGAATTCGCTCACACCCGATACCATTGATGGGGTTTGCTTTTTTACCATGACGGATTTTCTGGATGCGGGGCGAGGTCAAAAACTGCAAGAACTGGTTACTTTATATTCTCGTTCAATCAATGGCTGAACCAAATCAGATCGCAGAAATTGTCAATAAGTCAATTAAATCCAGTGCCACTTCCAGTTCTAAACCCGGCGAACAAATTCGCAACTTAGGTTCTAGGGCCACGCTGCAAAGGAATGATCTTTAACAGCACGTCTATTAACGTAATCCTGCCTAAACCTGCCTGGAGAAATCCCGACCCTGCGAGAGAAAAACCGGTTAAAATAACCCGCGTCACGATATCCCAGCTTATAAGCAACTTCGGCAATGTGCATGCCTGAATCAGTTAACAGTGTCCTCGCTTCCTCGATAATCCGATTGTGAATATGCGCAAGTGGGGAATGCCCGGTTGCTCTTTTTACTGCGGACCCCAGTCTATCTTTTGATACACCCATTTGCACAGAATATTGATGCACGGTCCAATGATCGCGCAAATGGAGATCTACCAGAAACACAAATCTATGGACGATATTTCGCGGCAACGGCCTGGTGCTATGCACTTCAAGAGCCAATGCGCGCCAATACAGGATAAGAAGAAGTGACAGGCAATATTGCACCACTGTCGTTGCAGCCAGACTGTCACCGCGAAGTTCATTTTCAATAAGTGAAATCAGGCTTCCCATTTCCTGCGTTTTATCCAAATCAATGTCCTGAACCATTGCCGGTGAATTTATAATTTCCGCGATATTGCTACCAATGGTTCCCGGAGGTAGCGAAAGTCCCAATTGTATATCCGGAATGCTCGCCATCCAGCCCCGGGTTCCTGACCGCAAGGTCAATACGCTGGATTTTCCCAGCGGCAACCAGATAAGGCCAGGGCCTGCAACATCATATGTACCTTCTTCTGAAAATACCCGTGCTTCACCGGATTTCAAAATGAAAATATGTGTTCGCTTGCCTTTCAAAAGATACTCGGTTGTGGTTAGCCCGCTTCTAATCGTCCGGGCCTCAACCCGGCCTATGGTCGGAACTGGTACAGTCATAAAACCACTTCTTCCAAAGATCTGGAAATTCAATCTTGTTGACTAATCAAATACCAATGATGTTTTTTGATCCATTATAATTTTGGCCGTTCTTCAAAAGTACAATCATTGCCCTCATATGTCCATTTCTAACCAGATTATTAATCCCTAGGCTTGTGTCAATGCAACCCGGCCCGGTGATCTTCACCAGGCTGGCATCAGGGAGGAAGAGATGACCATAACAAGAAGGCGAAATTTTTTACGCATGATGGGTCTGGCAACCAGTGTTGCTGCCCTGTCCATAATCCCATCGCAAGTGGCGTCAGCAAAAGATCGAATTTCAATCAAAATTGGCTATGCCGTTTCCAAAACCGGACAAAATTCAGCAGGAGCAGGCATTACCACAATTCCCAACTACGAATTGTGGGTGAAAGATGTAAATGATTCAGGCGGGCTTTTGCTGCCAGATGGAAGTAGGCTGCCCATCGAAATTGTCGAATATGATGACAGATCAAGTACGGAAGAAGTTGTTCGGGCGATTTCACGCCTCGCCACACAGGACAAGGTAGATTTCATCCTGCCACCATGGGGGACCGGATTCAACCTGGCCATAGCTCCATTGATGGATCGTCTTGGGTATCCGCAGCTTGCTGTAACAGCTATTACCGACAAGGCACCGGAATTTGCAAAACGCTGGAATAAGAGCTTTTGGTTCCTTGGTGGCGGAAGTGATTATGCCGAAGCGCTCGTGGAGGTACTGGCCGCAGCGCACAAGGACGGCAAGATAAATAACAAGGTTGCACTGGTTTCTGTAGCTGATGGATTTGGTATTGATTTACGGGCAGCCGCAGCACCATCTTTCAAATCAAACGGATTTGAGTTGACTTTCAACAAAACCTATCCTTTGGGGACATCGGATTTCGCTGCCATAATGAATGAAGTGCAGGGTTCCGGAGCAGATAGTTTCATAGCTTTTTCATACCCTCCCGGCACTTTTTCCATCACCAAACAAGCCCAGGTTATGGGATACAACCCAAAAATTTTTAGCCCGGGTGTTGGTGTCGGATTTCCAATATTCAGCAAGATTAACGGTGATAATGTCGAAGGCATCATGAGCCTGGGTGGTGTTGACATCCACAACGCTAAAATCAGCGCGTACGCTGCCCGTCACCAAACCACAACAGGTCGCTCTCCCGATACATGGGCCAGTGCGGTAACCTATGCCAGCCTTGAGATTTTGCAGCAGGCCATTGCCCGGAAAGGTCTGGACCGGGAGGATGTTTCAACAGAGATTTCAACTGGATCATTTGACACAATCCTTGGCCCCATCAAACTTGAGAACAATCAATTGCGAAATCTCTGGTGGATTGGACAGTGGCAAAAAGG
>JAESRR010000070.1 GCA_016764535.1 Cohaesibacteraceae bacterium
TATTGCCGTCATTCTCACCCATAACCGCCGCAACCTGAGCCAGACTGCCAGGTTCATTGATCACAGAAATACTAATTTTGGCGGGAAACCTTTCCCGGCTGTCTTCATTGATATCCCATCGCACATCAAGCCAGCGATCCGTTTGATCATCATAATTTTTAAGAGCATCTGACTGGATTGGATAAATCGTGATGCTTTCGCCGGGGGAAAGTATACCAACTATTCTGTCACCGGGAACAGCGCCACCATCGGGGGCGAACATGATTGGAAGATTACCCGTTATGCCTCTGATCGGCAAAGTGTTCGCGGTCCGATCCAGATTGCCTGATCCAGGGATGCGAAATTGCATACTTTCCGCATCGGTGAGATTAAACCAGCCTTCTGTTACCCGCCCGTCTTTCACATTTGCACGCTCATCCTGATAGTCAGGGAAAACAGCAGATATGACATCGCGGGAACCAATCTCGCCTCTGCCAACAGCCGCAAGGAGATCTTCCACGTTGTTTCGGGCAAGTCGTGGAAGGGCCGCTTCCAGCATATCAAGAGAATATTGCTGACCTGCCCGTTCAAAAACCCGTTCCAGAATTTGCTTGCCAAGCCCTGCATATTGTTTTCGTACTGCCGCTCTTGTCGCGCGCCTGATCGCAGCACGGGCTTTACCCGTCGCCGCTATGGCCTCCCATGCCGAGGGCGGCGTTTGTGCTTTGGACCGCACGATCTCAACCTCGTCGCCATTTTGTAATTTGGTTACGAGCGGCGCAATATGTCGATTAATCTTACAGCCAACGCAGGTATCTCCGACATCGGTATGAACCGCATAGGCAAAATCAATTGGAGTTGCTCCGCGAGGCAATGCGATCAAGCGCCCTTTGGGTGTAAAACAAAAAACCTGATCGTGGAACAATTCCAGTTTGGTATGTTCGAGAAACTCTTCAGGGCTGTCTCCCTCAACGAGGAGTTCAATGGTACGCCTGAGCCAACCATACGCCCGTCCATCTTCCACATTTGATGCAAGCGGCCGACCGCCTTTAACCGTTCCACTCTGGTCTTTGTAAAGAGCGTGTGCAGCAATGCCATATTCAGCAACATCCTGCATTTCCGGGCTTCTTATCTGCAATTCAACACGTTGCCGCCCGGGACCAATGACCGTTGTATGCAATGACCGATAATCATTTTGTTTGGGATTTGAGATATAATCCTTGAACCGGCCTGGAACTGTCGCCCATGTGGAATGCACAACCCCCAGAGCCATGTAACATTCAGCCTGCGACCCAACAACAATTCGAAAACCATAGATATCGGACAATTGTTCGAACGAAACTGATTTGAGCTGCATTTTACGGAAAATGGAAAACGGACGTTTTTCACGATTTTTTACATTTGCCGATATATTTTGAGCTGCCAGTTTTAACGTGAGATCCTGTTCAATTTCACCAATCAGACTGGTGTTTGAATTGCGCAGATCTTCCAAACGCTGACAAATCGTCTGATACGCGTCTGCATGCAGGTTTTGAAACGCCAGCTCTTCAAGTTCCTCACGCATATCATGCATGCCCATGCGACCTGCCAGAGGCGCATATATGTCCATGGTTTCTTCGGAAATACGTGCCTTTTTTTCCTCGGGCACAAAATGCAATGTACGCATATTGTGCAGTCGATCTGCCAGCTTCACCAGCAACACACGGACATCGTCTGAAATCGCAAGCAAAAGTTTACGGAGGTTCTCGGCTTGCTGGGCTCTTTTTGAGACCAGATCAAGTTTTGATATTTTTGTCAGGCCTTCAACAAGTTTGCCGATCTCTGCACCAAACAGGTTGTCAATTTCCGTCCGCGTCGCATCGGTATCTTCTATTGTGTCATGCAAAAGCGCGACAGCAATTGTCGCTGTATCCAGCCGCAATTCTGTTAATATTGCTGCGACTTCCAGAGGATGTGAAAAATAGGGATCACCGGATGCCCGCGTCTGGGAACCATGTTTTTGCATCGCATAAACGTACGCCTTGTTCAGCAGAGCTTCATCTGCATCCGGGTTATAACTGGTAACCCGTTCCACAAGTTCGTATTGGCGCATCATGGAAAGTTTAATTCCTGGATAAATTCAGATGGGTGAAATCATTACCTGTGAGTATAGACAACAAATTGTATCCAGACCAACAACAGTCAGTCTGCCAACCGCTCATATACATAAAAAAAAAACGAGCCGATGGCTCGCTTTAAATTCTGTCAGGTTAACCGTATCTAGTCGTCCGAGCGATCGGGCGGAACCAGGCCTTCCATGCCCCTCAACAATTCGTCTTCTGATAACTGATCAAAAACAACTGCTTTTTCAGAAGTATCCAACGGGACGATGTCTGGAATGTCATCATCTGCACCAATAAGAAGAGGAGGCTCCTGGGTTTCCGGTTCGTCCACTTCAACGTATTTCTGTAGCGAATGAATGAGATCTTCTTTCAGATCACCCGGCGACACAGTTTCTTCAGCGATTTCACGCAACGCAACGACAGGGTTTTTATCCTTGTCCCGATCAATTGTGATACTTGATCCACCCGAGATCATTCTCGCTCTGTGTCCTGCGAGGAGAACCAGTTCAAATCGATTATCGACTTTGTCTACGCAATCCTCGACGGTGACGCGTGCCATTCAATCACTCCTGCAATTCATTTGATTTAGGCAAGTCCATACTGAGTTTCGAATCTCTTGACAAGAAAAAACGATTCAATCTGTTTTTTGGGTTATTATTATAAACAGAAGAATTGTTAAAAATGACCCGAACCAACAATTATTTACAAAACTGCACCTGGAACCAGGTGAGAATATTTCATAGATCCGGACACAATCCCAAGTATTGATTTATTGTGTCAGATAACAATTTATTAATCCGATAATTCAAAATGGAAGTAATAATGTAAATATTTTCATTAATAGTTGCAACCTAACTAAACGATTGCTAAATCAACGATTGTCAATGTAAATTACCAGTAATAAATGTTCTTGAACAATGACCCGTCAATCAACCAGGCTTATTTCGAAAGCGGTGTTATTAATTGAAGCCATAGTGCTTTTGTAATAAGCCCATTCACAGTGTCTGTCGAAAAATCAGGGAAATATACTTCTTGAAATTTGATTTTTTGATAATGTAGTTTTAAACAAAGCCGTGTGGATAGTATCTCACTTTGCCGGTAGCCAGGTGGCAAATTGGGAGCTTAATAAAATGAATAAAAAGGGACTAAGCTCCAATGTTCGACCCTCGTGAGAAAATTGTACTGTTCATTGACGGTGCAAATTTGTATGCCACCGCAAAGTCACTCGGATTTGATCTGGATTACAAACGCTTACTGAGTGTTTTTAGAGAAAAGGGTTACCTTCTGCGGGCGTATTATTACACCGCCCTTGCCGAAGATCAGGAATATTCATCAATCCGCCCACTCATCGACTGGCTTGATTATAACGGATATAAAATCGTCACAAAGCCAACCAAAGAGTTTGTTGATTCTCTTGGCCGTCGCAAGGTCAAGGGAAATATGGACATCGAACTAACCGTCGATGCCATGGAACTTGCAGATAATGTTGACCATGTGGTCTTATTTTCCGGTGACGGGGATTTCCGCAGACTGGTCGAAGCGTTGCAACGCAAGGGTAGAAAAGTCAGCGTTGTTTCAACTTTAAAAACAAAACCTCCGATGGTCGCTGATGAGCTAAGGCGACAGGCAGATCATTTCATTGAGTTGTCTGATTTAATGAACACAGTTGAAAGAGATCCGGACGAACGGCCTTCACGACCTGCTCCTGCGCCGGTACAACCGGATGATGCTGGAAATTTCGAAGATGATCTTGATGAATTTGAAGAAGATTACTAGAAATTCCAGAATCTGCCAGGACACCATAATTTGACTTATTGATACCGTACGGTCGATCCACTGTGATTGCTCGTACGGTTAAATTACGTGGTGCCATACCAATGCCGAATTACAGCGGTTTAGCCACGGTCTCTCATTAGACGTGCCTTGTCCCGGTTCCAGTCACGCTTTTTCTGGGTCTCTCGTTTATCATGAGATTTTTTACCCTTGCCCAATGCCAGTTGTAGTTTGGCCCGGCCTTTCTCATTAAAATAGATTTTAAGAGGTATAATTGTCATACCGTCGCGCTGTACACCATTCAATAACTTGATGATCTGCTTTTTATGCAACAATAATTTTCGAAGTCTTCTGGGTTCGTGATTGTTACGATTTCCCTGCAGATATTCACTGATGTAGGAATTTATTAAAAACAGTTCACCATTTTCTTCTGACGCGTAGGATTCTGCAATATTGGCTTTACCTGAGCGGAGACTTTTAACTTCCGTTCCACGTAGAACAATTCCAGCTTCAAATGTTTCGCCAATTTCATAATTGAACCGGGCGCGACGATTATTGGCAAGTACCTTAAAATTTGCAGGTTCTGATTTTCTATTTTGCTTACTCATGCCAACGCCATCCTTTAATCCAGAAGACCCGCATGCCGCATCGCCTTACGGATCGTATTTTGTACGTCTTCGGAAATCGGAGTTATCGGTAAACGCAAAGTATTCTCGATCATTCCGAGAAGAGACAAAGCATATTTAGCCCCGCCCGGGCTTGGTTCCAGAAACAGAGCTTCATGGAGCGGAGCCAGTTTATCATTCAATTCAAGAGCCTTGTCATAATCCGAGTTAAGGCACGCCGCCTGGAATTCAGAACATAACGCCGGCGCAACATTTGATGTTACAGAAATACACCCGTGACCACCGTGGGACATATACCCCAGCGCAGAGCCGTCCTCGCCCGAGAGTTGTATAAATTCGGGGCCCATAGCGAGCCTTTGTTGCGTAACCCTAAATATATCACCGGTTGCATCCTTCACACCTTTGATGCCATCGAAATCCGCAAAAAGCCGACTCATTGTTCCAACATTCATGTCAACGATCGACCGTGGTGGAATGTTATAAATTATAACCGGCAAATTGATGCTTTCGACCACAGCCTTGTAATGCTGATAAAGACCTTCCTGCCCGGGTTTGTTATAATATGGCGTTACAACAAGTACGCCCTGTGCACCGGCTTTTTCTGCATGTTTGGCCAAATCAATGGCTTCCGCTGTAGAATTGGAACCAGCTCCGGCAATGACCGGTACGCGACCACCGGCGACTTCAATACAAATTTCAACAACCTGTTTGTGTTCGGCATGGGACAACGTTGGAGATTCACCGGTTGTACCAACCGGAACCAGGCCATTTGTGCCCTGTTTTATCTGCCAGTCGACAAGCTTTTCAAAAGTTTTCACATCTACTGCGCCATTGTGAAATGGTGTAACCAGCGCGGTATAGGATCCTTTGAACATCGGAGCAGTTCCTGTCTAGTTTGGTCATCATATCAAGGGGAGCCGCCCCCGTTTTTCCGGACAATAGACCGCTGATTATTGAACAGCAAGCAAACTTGCCCTAATCAATCCTCAATACAGTGGAATTATAGTGCAAAATTCACCATAAGGTTCAATAATATGGCCGAACCAGATTCTTATGGAAAATCAAAATGGGCGTAACTGCCTGGATCAGGAGACAATGTTGCTAGGTTCAACGATGCATCACTGCCGGAATGGATTACTTTCATTTTTCTGTGTACTGATTTCCTGTCTTTTGATGTTGATGAACGTTTCCAGTGCAACGTCCCAGCCCGTTCCCAAGCCACGCCCGTCGCAAAATTCAACAAGCGTTTTTGCAAACATTCATGTTGATGACGTCGGTTCTTTGCTGAACGTGATACCCAGCCCTCGTCCGGCCAATATCGCTGTTGGATTTCAGACGGCTATCCTGTCGCCATCAAAACCAAAAACCACCACAATATCCCCCGCATTGGTCTCTGTGCCAACCGGCATTGCTTCATCCGTTTTAACTTCCARATCAGGCACTCTGAAACAGGCCCTGGGTTTTCTTCGAAAAAACAAGCGGCGAGATGCTATCGCTATTTATAATGGGATGAATAAATCTCTTGATCGGGATATTCTTCTGTATTCACTTGTCATTCACGGCCCCCACGGTCTCACGCCATCACAAATTCAATCTTTGGCGAAACGCAGACCAGTCTGGGCAAGAGGCAGTACCTATCAAAAACGCATCGAACAAACGCTTGTGCTTTCAAAACCGTCAAACAAGGTTTTATTACGCGCATTTGGCAATGTTGATCCTGTTTCGGACGAAGGCAGGATTGCCTATGCCAAAGCGCTGATCGCCATGGGCCAGAAATCAAAAGCCCGCAAGATCAGCCGAACACTCTGGACACTGGAGAGACAGAGCGCAAAGGAAGAAGCCCGTGTGTATCGCGCAATCGGCAAGGCACTCACAAAAAAAGACCATCGTGATCGCGCCGACTATCTTTTATATTATGACAGAGCAAAAGGTGCCGAGCGCCTGACGCGGTTCCTGTCCCGTAACGACAAGAAACTCATTGCCGCCCGTGCAGCAGTCGCCAGAAAGAGCAAAAATGCTCTGGCCGCGCTCAAGGCTGTTCCAGCGTCACTGAGAAACAGACCCGGTTACATGTTTAGTCTTGGTAAATATTACCGCCGTAGCGGCCAGTTGCAAAAGGCTGCGCAAACATACATTCGCGCCTCGACAGACAAAAGCCAGCTCACTTCCCCTCTCTCCTGGTGGAAGGAAAAACGATTACTCGCTCGCATGTTATTGGAAAAGCGCGAATTTCAGCTGGCATATCAAGTCGTGGCGAGACGCTCTGAATTGCCTTCCCGCTATGCATCCGATGCAGAATTCGAGGCGGGCTGGATCGCCCTGCGATTTAATCGTAATGCCCGCGTGGCAATCAAACATATGGATAACAGTTGGCGGGTTGCGACACGACGGACACAAATTGCCCGTGGTCTTTATTGGCTGGCTCGCGCCTATGAAGCAGCGGGAGACAAATCAAATGCTCTTGCAGCCTACAAAAAAGGCGCTGATCCCACTTCGTATTATGGTTTGTTAAGCCTTGAGACGCTGGGCCGCACCACGTTAAATTTTAGCCGCCCCCCTGTCGCTACGAGCTCAATCAAAAACCGGTTTTCATCAAGGTCGGCTGTGAAGGCTATAAAGCGCTTTGTATCCCTGGGTCACGGAAACTTTTCCCGGCCAATCATTCGGCAGCTGGCGCGTCTGACAGACGATAGTGGCGAAATGGGATTGATCTGGAACCTTGCAATGAAATCCAAAGAATACAGAGCAGCGCTCCAGGTCGGGATCATTGCAAAAAACCGCAAGTTCAATGTCGATGCACTTTTGTTTCCCACAGCTCCTGTACCAAAATCAGCCAATACCAGTGGTTTGGGTCGGGCGCTTATTCTCGCTCTCGCCAGACAGGAAAGTGGTTTTGACCATAAGGTCATTAGCTCAGCCAATGCTCGTGGATTTATGCAAATGTTACCGGCCACAGCTAAAAGTACGGCCCGTTCCATCAATGTAAAATTTTCAAAATCACGCTTGACCACCGACCCACTGTACTCCATCAGGCTGGGAAGTGCTTTTCTAAAAAAACTGCTCAAAAAATTTGGCGGGTCATACGTCCTGACATTTGCGGGTTACAATGCAGGTCCTGGGCGTCCTCCACAGTGGATCAAAAGATTTGGTGATCCCAGGTCTTCCAAAATTGATCCAATTGACTGGATAGAAGCAATACCGTTTGCCGAAACCCGTGCTTATGTGCAATATCTGATCGGAAATCTGCAAGCATATGAAGCCTTGATTGATGGCCGAAAGTTGAATTTACGACAGGACCTGGGGCGGGGCTAAATCAAAACATGACGAAGGATGACGGGGAAACCGAAAAGGACGAACTTTGGGATACTCTAAAGTTCACAAGTCAGGATGGACTACAGCTCTCTGCAAGAATATATGAAAATCAAAAATCAAACTGGTCGCCGATAGTCTGTTTGCCTGGCTTAACCAGGAATGCTTCGGATTTTGACGAACTTGCAACGTATTTTTCCCGTCACAAACATCGTCCACGCAAGGTAATCAGTCTGGATTATCGAGGACGTGGCGCATCGGAATATGACCCCAATCCCCAGAACTACACGCCTCTTGTCGAAATTCAGGACATTCTTGCTGCTTTGGTGAGTATGAATGTCGAAAAAGCGATTTTTCTGGGAACTTCCAGAGGCGGAATTTTGGCAATGATACTTGCGGTTTTACGACCAGGAATCATTGCTGGAACAATATTGAATGACATTGGACCAGAAATTGATGTAAGCGGTCTGGCTCGTCTCAAAACTTATATCGGTCACGATCATCCGGTTGAAAGATGGCAGGACGCAATTGCCCTTGTGAAATTAATTCATGGTCGGTTTTTTCCAGATCTAACAGAAGAAGACTGGGATAAATTTGCAAGAACCACTTTTGAAAAACAGGGCAAAACCATTAAAAGCAGTTACGATCCCCGTCTTGCCAGAATGCTGGACGGCATTGAATCGGATGCCACTCCACCGACCCTGTGGGCTCAATATAGATGCCTTTCCCGATTTCCGGTCCTTGCAATTCGTGGCGGTCTTTCCGATATCCTTAGCGAAGCTGTATTTGAGCGCATGTACGAAGAAAATCAGAACATGGAAAGCATCACGGTTGAAAGACAGGGACATGCCCCTTTCCTGGCATCTCCCAAATTACTCAACCGGATAAGCGGATTTGTTAGCCGTGTTGATGATCAACTGGAATAATAACAGCGGTTCTACAACGTAGCTTTACATGGAACTCCGGCAATATAGGTTTGCCGAATAGCCCTGTCGTCCCCCATGATCATGAGCGCAAACAATACATCATGGAGTGACCCGGATAATGTATGTCTTTCCTTCATGATCGGTGTGGCGCAAGGATCGAGCACCACAAGATCACTCCAGTAGCCCTGCTTCAGCATTCCCACCTCGTTGTCCATTTGAAGTGCACGGGCATTTCCAAGGGTTGCATAGTAAAATGCATCAAATGCACTCAGTCTTGTGCCAGATAATTGTGAAACCTTGTAGGCTTCCCCAAGTGTCTGAAGCATGGAAAATGAAGTCCCTCCCCCAATATCGCATCCCATTGCGAGAGAAATATCCCTGTCTTCAAACAACTTGAACGGCATCAGGCCAGAGCCCAGAAAATTATTCGATGTAGGGCAATGTACGAGGGTTGATTTGCTTTCCTGCAACCTTGAAAGTTCTCGTTCTCCAAGGTGAATACTATGTGCGAAAAAGCTTTTTGACCCCAGCAATCCAAATCTGTCATAGACATCTGTGTAATCTTTGGACCAGGGAAAATCTTTGGCAACCGTGTCAATTTCTCCCGTATTTTCAGATAGATGGGTTTGCATCCGACATTCGGGAAATTCCCTGCACAGGGTACCTGCAAGTTCTAGCTGACTTTCTGTCGAGGTAACAGCAAAGCGCGGCGTAATCGCATATTCAAGCCTTTCAACGCCATGCCACTTTTCAATCAGGGTTTTACTTTGTTCGTAAGAAGTTGAGGCTGTATCACAAAGCCCGGCGGGAGCCCGACGATCCATCATGGTTTTACCCGATACAATTGCCCTGTTTTGTTTCCGGGCTGCACAGAACAGAGCATCCAGCGCTTCTGGATGTATCGTTGAAAACACCATGGCACCGGTAATTCCATTATTTGTCAATTCGCTCAGGAAGCAACCAGCAGCGTATGCTGCATGAACGGGGTCCTGATACTTCTGCTCTTCTACAAATGTATAGCGATCCAGCCAATCAAGCAGATCCTTGCCATAAGCGGCAATCATTCTGTATTGCGGAAAATGTAAATGAGCGTCGATAAAGCCAGGCAGGATCAAACATTTGCCATGATCATCAATATCCCGGTCTGCATATTCACCGG
>JAESRR010000071.1 GCA_016764535.1 Cohaesibacteraceae bacterium
AGTTTCATGCCAATATACGGGCCAATGCTGTAGCTGTCGCCGTTGAATGAGCCATCAGTGCCGCTGGTCACCACATCAAAATCAGACACACCATAACCGCCAAGCATGCCGATAATCGTCGTGTCACTATAACGATAATCAAGCCCGGCCATCACATCGGCGGTGTATCCATCAAAACTATCGCCATCATAGATGTTCCAGGTGCCCTTGATCCATGCATTCCACGCCGGGGATGAATATCCACTGGTCGAGATATCCCCATCAAGACTGGCRAGMGGRTGGSYCTTTGCAGCCTGATAGCCATTTAGCATATTGGCAAAGCCGGTGGTTGAAGCGGCAAAACCATTTGCTGACACCTGCAGGTCAGTCCCACCTCCACCAAAGCTCCCACCCAGATGATCAAACACCTGACCGGCAACATTGTTCATTTGTGAAGTCACTACAGTATTGGAAATAGCTAGCTGTTGAGATTTAAGCGTATCGGATTCAGTTGCGCCAGCCGCGGCCGCGGATGCTCCACCGGCAGTCGTGGTGATTGTACCAACAGAATCGGCTCCGGTGCCGGGAAGATGTGTAAATGACAATGTACCGAAAACTGAAAGCGAGGCTGCGCTAAATGACACAACTGTACTATTCTCTACAATATCATCAACATCGCAAAATACGCCGAATATAGTTGTACCTGCGGGGGGCGAAGGATTGGCGGTACATGTGTTTGGCGCGGTTGCATTATTGGTTCCTAAAGCGTCACGTAAACTCAATCTATAGCTATCAAAACTGATATGAATGACAAATTTATTTGACTGGGTGGACCCCGTTGAATTCGTTGTGGTGCATTTTAATGTCCCGCCATCATCCTCAACTATTACGTAGGCATCAGTTCCGCTCACAGTGCACGATGCTGCACCCGCTTCTACTGTTTCGGCACCGGCAATCAGCCCTCCGAAAATACTGAATGACCACAGGATAAAAACAGCGATCGCATAACCCGGTTTTCCGACACTTCTGCTGCATAAAATATCAATTTTTGAATTAAATGAATACATATTGTCATCCGGTTCATGCACAGCTACGGAATTTATCCAGCTGGTGCGAAGCAAGGTTCCACCGCTACCGGAGCACTGCCTCCCCGGCATGAGTAGCGATTTTGATACATACTGTTTACTGATTGTGTAACGTACGGTTGTGAATCTAGTTGACGTATCACTTAAAGACAATGCGCGCGCTCAAAAAAGCTGTGGATTCAACGACCCGCGTTTGATGCTGGAAATGATCATCCTGACATGGCAGGTGACACAAACATGCCGCCCAAGCCGTACACTCTAATGTCAGTCCGGATGAAGTGAAGCTCCCCGGACACATACATCAAATATGGGAAAAGCTGTCTCTCCAGCCCGGCTTGCAGATTTGTTTTATGGCCTGAATTACTTTCCGGGTGCGATGCAACGCTGCTTTATGAGCAGGCAAAACACCGCATGATATGTATTTCACCAGGCAATGTGTTCACGACTTCAGACCGCTATCAAAACTGTATTCGTATCAGCTGTGGCCATAGTTGGGATGACATGCTTGAAAACGCCATTAAAACACTTGGACAACTGGTTAGGAGATGATGATCATCACCTAACCCCTCAGCGCCTTTTCCAGCACCACCCGTGCCAGCAAGGTAAAACGCTCCGGCTTGTCTTTCAGCAGGTCCATAACTTTGGGAACATCATGATAGTCTGATCCATCTCCAGGCGTGCCAGTCGCTTCACCGGAAATTACCAATTGAGCCAGGGGGTGTGAACCACTGGTTGTTTGCACCATCATCATCGGTTCAACATGTTCCACCATTTGTCCGGCATCATCCATGTTGGCTTCAAAGTATGGATCAATATAGGTGATATCGATCCCGATATTTTCTTTTGCAACACGGCGCAGCGCTTGATGGGCGGGTTCAAATGCAATCCATTTGGTGGCAGGTAATTTCAATCGCCCGGAACATTTGCATGTGCACAATAGGATACGCAAAAGATCCCCCTTGGGCCGTATCAACCCGGCAATCTGCATCGATACAGTTTCAACACTCATATGTGCTCCTCAAATCAATTGGGATTACAACATCCTGGATTGGCGAATATTTGACAAGCACCTGAACGGGATCAGTATTTTTTTACAAACCTTCTGCTAACCACTGCAGACGATATGTTTATGGACCGGTATGATTTGTAATTTGTCGGGCGCACCGTGGCGTTATTAAAATCAATCAGGCCTGGCGCATGAAATTTACAATTCAGATAACCACCGGCATTGCTGCATGCATTATATTGTTCGCAGCAGTGACATCTGCAAGCTCCGACGGCAAATCCATCCGCTTGCTCGTTCCGCAAAAAGTTCAGTTGGAAGTTCTCAAATGGGCAGCAATGCCAGCCGGGAATTTCCGCAACACAATAGCGACTGACGAATGTCTGGCGCTCGACGACCCAAAACTCGGAGATCAGTTACGGATTTTCGTTGAACTGATGATCTGGTGTCAGGCAATTAAATCCTCCGGCATTGCAGATAATATTACTTTGATCCCCTTTCCTGGTCAGGCACGGGCATTCGCCCTGCTCAAATCCGGCCAGGCTGACGGGTTCGGCAACAGTTTGTTTCGCTTCAGAGTGGAAGAAAAGGCCGACATTCTGAATTTTACATCCCCGGTCATTGCAATTGGTGATTATCAGGTCGGGTTATTTACCGCCGAAAATCGCAAGGATGTCTTGAATGTTCGGACAAAAGACGGGCTTGCAAAACTCACCGGAATCACCGTTTCCAAATGGGTGATTGATCGCAAGACCATGTATAGCCTCACGCTTGAACGGGTACAGGAGGTCATGCGCTGGGAATTGATCGCCAAAATGATTGCAGGTGGTCGGGCTGACTTCACATTTTCCCGCCTTGATCGAAAAACATTCAATCAACATGGCATCAAAATGATACGTATAGAAGGTCTGAAAGCTTCTCTGCAAGGCGTTCGGGTATTGATTACCAGAGGGGACAACAAGCGTTTGTTTACAGCCGTTCAGAATTACATTTCAGCCAACACAAAAGCTATCCGCAACGCATTTGTGCTGAGCAATTTTATCACCAGCAAATATGCAGACTGGCCGGATGTTGCTGCAAGCAGCAGTGATGGTGCCAGTTAAACACAGGACGTCAAACTCCGTAYAAACTCGGTTGCGCTGCCCGGTTTGAGCACGTAACCGARTTTTTTCATCACCCGGCCTATCCTGTCAAAATGCCTTTGATCTGCTCTGTCTATCGGCAGGTTAAGTGCTTTTAGGGCAAGTCGCAGCGGATACAGGTTTGCGTCCTCGGTTTTGACCGAATTGCGCAAGGTCCCCTCCCAGATATCACCGGCAGTCCGGGCCTGTTGTTCAACCACCACAGCATCTTCTTCATCTGGCTGTATCCACCAGGGGTTTTTATTGTCAAAGGCCACAACAGCTTCAGCCCACAGCTGGTCACGATCCTGTTCAATTGCTTCCCGGTCAATATTACCGACGCTCACGGGCCAGAACCGGCGGGCACCCGTCGGGTCTTTCAGATAGGGTGCACCATCCGGATTGATCGTACCAACCAGGCAGCAACGACGTTTGGCGTTGATCACTGTGCGGCCATAGGGTGGGCGAAACCTGTCCACCTGGCGGGTGATAAATTTCTTCACGGCATTGGCTTCAGCCCGTGTGAAACTGTGCATCTCGGCAATCTCGACGCACCAGACACCCTGCACCTCCATCGCGGCATCCTTGCTCTCGACATCAGACAAATGATCAGCAAAAAACATATCGCCAAACAACGCCCGAATGCCCGAGGATTTCATCGCGCCCTGCGGCCCTTCAAGGATCAGCATGGTATCCATTTTACACCCGGGACGCATCGCCCGGGCAACAGCCGAAATCATGAACCGCTTGCTGATGATTGTTGCGTAGTCACTTTCCTCGACTCCGAAATAGCGCTGCAACAATCCATCGAGGCGAGGAGTTCTGTCCCAGCGCAAACCGGTCAAATAATCTTTCAACGGATCATAGGTATGAATGTCGGCGATCGATTGAAACAACGCCGGCAAAGCATGTGGTTTTGGTGTGACCTTGCAAACCTGCTCCAGCCACTGGGCGGCACGTGGATAATCATTGTCTTCAATTTCGCGCTGCTCGAAAACCTCGTGCTCCCAAAGCCAGGGAGGTCGTTTGGTTAGCATAACCTTGCGGGGAAATGCGTCAAATCCGGTGAACCCGCCACAATGCGGATGGTGCAATAGTAGCACCATGTGATTGTTGACCGAATTGGGTATCGGTTTACCATCTGCATTATGGGAGAGTTGTCTTTGCCAGGCATCGTCCGGGGCATAGGTGGCTCGTTTGTGCAGATCAATAATGCTGGCCGGGCGCGGTGGCATGCGCAGCGATTTTGCCACATCGTCGGGGTGTAATTTCGGAACCTTTTGAGGTGTTTCCGGGTCGTTTTGCCCGACTTCGACAGGCGTTTGCCCTTCAGCCTGCGTAATGTCGTCGACAACCTGTGAGACCGGTCGCGGCAATTCCGAAAGGCAAGTCTCGATCAGTGCCAGAATGCGATTACCATCCCAGCCAGCTGCCACAAGATCCGCTACATCATGCCCCTTTGGAAGGGGAGCTTCCCATTCATACCTGCCAACATCAACAAACCGGACAGTGGCATCAAGCTCAACAAGTATCTGCCCGATGGAAGGCTGAAAACCCGAGCGCCGCTCCACGCCATCCAGCATGGCTTTGCGACCAGGATCGTCATTATCCGGCCAAAGAATGACGTCCCGCCCCTTTAGGGGTGACCAATCCGAAAAATGAAATGCTGATGCTCCGCCAGCCCACCCGATCACCGAACCTGCGTTTATTTCATATAACGCGTCCGCTGCCTTTTCCCCCTCAACCACATAAACAGGCCCGGTCTCCAAAAGCCGGTCCAGACCATAAAGCAATCTTGGTTTGGCAAATGGAAATCGCGACCAGCATGTAGTTCCGTCTTCCAGTTTCACATGGCGAATAGTTGGTGTTTCTTTTTTCCCGCCTGGCAGGTCCTGGCGCAACACCAGACCATATAATCCGCCATCCTGGGTACGATATTCATGCACCAGAGAGGGTGTAATAAAACCGGCGTTCTGACGTTTGGGATTATAAAGCCCGGCTTTTTGTCCCACCGCAAACGGATGTCGCCCGACAGGCACGGGTGTCAAAGCTGCATATGGATCACGCGGAACACTGTTCGAGGCGGGCGCTGGCATTATCGAACCGGAGTGACTCTTGCTATCCTGAAGAAACTGGCAAGCCGCGACATAGTCAACATTACGCATTTTCTTTATAAAATCGATTACATCGCCAGACGCAGTACAACCAAAACAATAAAAATACTGTGTGCCGTCCGAACGCTGGTAGATCGTAAATGAAGGCGTTTTTTCATCATGGAACGGACACAGGGATTTATGCTCGCGGCCGTCCGTTTTCAGATCGACGCCTTGTTGGCGCGCAACATCAACAAGACAGGCGGAGCGCCGCACACTTTCACCGTCAATTTCCACCCGCGATGCTCCGTGATATTGTTGTGAAATATACAACATAATGCGAATTGAAATTCAAGTGAAAAAGAAAAACCCCGCCAAAAATGGCAGGGTCCAGTTATGTACCGGTCAATGGGGGAGGTTAGATCGGGGAGGAACGACCTATGACCGGTATGAACCAATCATTACATAACGTTGCGCAATTGTCAACAACAGCAACGTATCGTTAACAAGTTGTGAATAATGCGAAGACCGCTACGTCAATCAAATCTCTATCCTTACGAGTAATTTAGTTGCCAAATCAACCAATATAATTTGGTTCCCGTCAGAAGGTTCATGAGACAACCAGCGTTGTGTTGCCTGGCCAACCCCAGGAATCCCGCCGCAAATTCAACCATATTGGAACGAAAGTCATCTCGAAAAAGTTCACTTCAACGCCGTTCCTAAATCAATTTACACATCTTTCGAATCATGCTTTGGTTGCAATTGTCACTAAAATCTACCCGTGCCGACCTCTCCTTCAACAAGAGGCCGGATTTGCGTTTCCAGAAAACTGCAATGAGGAAGACCATGATGATACCAACTTCTCAGTTACGTTGTTTGCTCTTTACCCTGGCGCTGGCCACACCAACATCGGTGTCGGCCAACTGGACAATCGAGCGCCTTGTTAATCGTTCCAATCACCCGGTAACACTTTCAATCCCGATTCCAAAAGGCGTGCATCAGTCGGGTGGCAGCATGACCTCTGTGCGCGGAAATATGGCTCTCACCATCCTTGGGTCAGGGATCGTTTATTTCGAGGACAAGGGCCATAGTTCCGGCTGCCAGCGCCCCTATTGGGCCGTCAAAATCACATTCAGGGACAAGCAATGGGGGTATTATTACGACGGTGGTGGAAAGGTCAATGTTGCGATAAACGAAAATGGCATTCCCCAATTCATAGCCTACTCCGGAGGCTCCCAGGTCGTGGTCGGTAGCGGCAAGGCAAAATGTTACTAGCCTGGCCAAAGCTCCCCTGAAAACAATGGCACCTGGAGAAGATCAATGAACAACCGATTAGTGATCGTTTTACATATATTCCAAAGAATGATACCGGCTTTGGCCCTGAGCCTGATTACTCTTCAAATCCCGATATCAATAAATCCGGCAGTCGCTCAATCAAGCTGCGGGAATCATGGTCAACCTGCCTGCCAGGTTAAGAAAACACGGGCACCTTGTGGCCAATGTTACGCGGGTTGGTGCCCGCCATGCGATTTCAATACATTGTCGTGCAACAAACCGGTACTCCGGGTAGGGCGCCGTGACGGGATTTGCCACCTGCATCCGCCGAACACTGTAAATAAGCCCTCACCCGTCAATTATCTGGACAATGGGCATCCGGTCAACAAGGGTTATCAGGTAACCGTAAACCTCCACAATGCGCAAATTATCATCCCCGGGAAGGGGCTACCGGACACATGCTTTGGTCTGGCTGAATATCCCAGCCCCATGCGCACTGTTCCGCAGGATGACAACGCACCAACTGTGCCAAACTGGGCACAAACATCAATATACGGGACCCGACTGGCAGTAAACGGCAGTTTTTTTGAAGTTGAGGGATATTACGCACCCGGCAATCTTCACCAGGAAGCATGTACGCATGTGTTTGGTTACACAATAAGCAATGGTCAATTGATCCGGCCAGAGGAGAAAATCAAGGCTTACAGTATGGATGGGCCGCCAAAATATCTTGACGCCGGAACGCTCTTCTTTTTTACAAAAAAGTATGCACAAAAACACAACAGCAATGCGAGCCCGCACTGGTATGACGGCTCTCATACACCACACACAGGTGTCCCCGCCAATGTAGAAAACGCCATAAGCGGCACCCAGTTGATCAAAAACGGCATATATGTGGGAGATAATACGGCAGGACCTGACCCCACATGTCGACTGGCCAGAACGGCTGCCGGGCTTTCCGATCGTGGCAACAAGCTCACACTTGTGGTTGTCGCTCCCGGTGAGCACGGTACATGCGCCGAGCCTGCGGCGGGAGGCACCGGTCTGAAATCTCTCGCCAACTACATGATCAACGAATTGTACGTACTCAACGCCATCTCGCTTGATGGTGGAGGATCTTCCCAAATGTTTTATACCAATTACCACGACACGACTATCAAGACCCTGCCTGGCGATACCGTCTGGAGAATACCAGGTTTTGATGATGACAAAAAATACTATCGCCCCGTCGCGAATTTTCTCGGCATTCGGTAGCTCTTGTTCGGAGCGGGCATGACTGTGATGCCCGCTTCCCATAACTACGCCCGTTCAATGCGTCCGGAATAACAGCCTCGTCGCGCATTGTGGGCCTGAATATATGCAACGTCGGCATTGGCCAGCATACGCTGCACTTCAATCTCGATAGCATCACCCTGGGCAATTTCCGCATCTACCATCAAATGGTTTATGTCAAAAGCCCGCAAGGCAATCATGCGTTTATGCATAACGTCAGGGATTGCATTGAGGCATTCGAATTGATCTGTTGCCCCTTCGCGCACAAAGATCGCATGGCGTGCCCTATATGGTGAATCCCCTGTTTGGTACTCGTGATTGAGCAACAAAAAACTCTCGCCAATTTCCCCGTCCCGCATTTCGATCCGGTCAGGAAAGCTATCGGGTTCTGTCGCTATCATTCTTGTAACACCCTGGGCTGCCAGTTCAGTTTCGCTCAACCCGTAAAGATGAACAAATGGCTCGGCTGATAGTCCGGTCACTTTGTAATCCATTGATGTAACGCTCATAATATCTTTCCTGTTTATCTGGATAGATATTTAGAGGAAGAATAGCAGCAGTACTTCCCGGTTCTTGCTTTCAAAATTTTTACAAAAAGTTTGCCTCTTCGAATACCATCCAATCAATCATCAACGGATGATTTGCGATTGTCCCGATGTGGGCGGATGGTGAGCATACGGGAGAACGACGCAGGCCCGGTTACAAAACTCCAGCGAAATGTTTCAAGATCATCATTGCGTGCGATCAGCAAATCCTGCCTTGCGCGTTTTCCAACCTTGCGAATAATCGCGTACATTTCTTCCCGTAACTGGCGCGAGGAAGCCGGTAACATTCTCAGGGATAATGTGAGGAAAGTCTCCTCGCCTTCCGCCTCGTCATGGTCACTGTTCTCCAGCGCCTGAACAACGAAATCCAGGTTGATTTTCCGGTAAACCGAATGGAGCGGCGATCCCAATGCAAACCGTACCGGCGCCCGGGAGGCAAGGGCAATTTTGCCGCTATTGGTAATTTCGGCAAGACCGAGTTTTTCCAGATCGCGCCCGTAAAGAAATATATCAGCTTCACTCAAATCATAATGATCAAGGATCTGAGATACAGGAACAGAATCCCGCAATAGAATGAAAAAATGAAACAGCGAAGGTGATGCCGCAAAAGCCTTCTCGGCAGACTGTGGCAATGTCTCGGCCACATCATCCGCCCGCGTGGCACTTTCAAGTAATTCTGTTGCCGAAATTCCCAAAACCCGACAAATCGCCATCAGGCGGCTGAACTTGCAATCACGTTCTGCAAACATCCGCTTAATTGTTGGTTCCGAGACTTTGATCCTGGCTGCGAGCTCAACATATGTAATGCTTTTTGCCTTCAGCGCCCGCTTGAGAATGTCGAATATTTCGTTTTGAATATATGCTTCCATGATCCTCTATTCCTGCCAAAAGGATCATTATTGATACATTCCTTTACGTGATTGCGCAATCGGCGATAACATATAATCCTGATAACAGGAAATTTACTGGACATTGAGGTGGTCTCGGGGAGGAGACAATCATGTTAAAATCAATCGCAACCGGACTTGGCTTGTGCCTGTTTTTGCAGGCCGGAATCGCCTCTTCAGAAGTTCTATGGCGTGCGGAAGGCTTCGCACAACCAGAATCCTCGCTGTTTGATGAAGCAAGCAATCACCTGGTTGTTTCCAACGTTGGAGGCAGCCCCGCAGACGCAAATGGCGAGGGTTTTCTATCACTGGTGTCGCCTGACGGCAAAATTGAAAACCTGCACTGGGTTGATGGCCTCGATGCCCCCAAGGGCATGGCAATTCTGGGGCCTCATCTCATCGTTTCCGACATCACCAAAATCCGTGTCATTCATCGGGCAACAGGCGAATTGGTCAACACGATCGAGGTTCCCGAAGCCCGGTTTCTAAATGATGTAGCCGCAGACGCCAACGGTGCCTACATTTCCGATCTGGTC
>JAESRR010000218.1 GCA_016764535.1 Cohaesibacteraceae bacterium
CCAAATTTTTCTGTTAGCCGGGTTTTAAAGATCTGATCCATAGAGCCTCTCATTCAGGTGTTAATCTGGCACAGGCAGAACGCAAAGAAAAATGATTGTTTAAAGAATTTAATATCACTAATATTGATGTCATGGATATAGTACTGTTGAAGACCCTGGTTAACATCGAACAGGCGGGAAGTTTTTCGAAAGCGGCCCGGGTTATGGGCTGCGTGCAATCCAATGTGACGGCGCGAATTCGCCGGCTTGAAGAAAATTACAAACAAACAATTTTCCATCGTGGCCGTGGTGGCGCAAGCCTCACACCATTTGGACAACGCCTGCACAGGCATGCCATCGCAATCCTTGATCATATCGATATTGCAGAACGCGATTTGAAAGATCTCTCCAACGGGTCCGCACCCCTACGACTTGGCTCAAAGGAAACCGTCGCAGCATTACATCTTCCAGGGCTCCTCAAACGTTTAAAGCAGGAAGTACCCAAATCCCCCATCACAATTAAAACCGGACCATCCGCCGACCTGCTGGGCTCCCTGATTGACCGATCTATCGATGCTGCTTTTGTCTCGGGCCCGGTTGATCCGGACAGGTTTGAAAGTGCACTTGCRTTTGAAGAACAACTTGTGTCGATACAAATGCATGAAGGTCCACCAATGGGCCCAATGCTTGCATTTCGCAAAGGCTGCTCCTATCGGGCAATCGCTGAATCCTGGTTGCAGACCATCGGAAAACTCGACATGGAAGTTACCGAAATGGGAACCCTGGAAGGTATTCTGGGATGTGTCTCGGCGGGCATGGGATTTGCAGTCGCGCCGCGACAAGCTGTCTGGACCTATCGCGAAGCGGAGAGTTTCACGCTTGTTCCCCTGCCGGATCCCTGGTACCGGGTTCATACGGTGCTGGCCTGGCGCCGGGATCACCAGCGTTCACTGGCGCATAATGCATTGATCGGGATGCTAAAAAATCAGGCATCCACCCAAGCCGAACAACGGTGAAAAGCAGATTTCAAAAAGGTAATGGTTGGCAAAAGCTATCCAGACTGCGATAGCTTAAGATAACAAACCATAATTCATATATCGCAGCCGGTAGAGTAGTAATATGAACCATATTGTCCCCATCATCCTGGCAGGTGGCAAAGGTACGCGCCTGTGGCCAATGTCCCGTGCTGCACGGCCCAAACAGTTCCTGCCACTTACCGGGGACAAAAGCCTTTATCAGCAAACCCTGCAACGTTTGTCCGACATTGGCCGATACTCATCCGCGATTGTTGTAACCAATCAGGATTACAGATTTCTGGTTGCCGAGCAGGCGCTGGAATGTAATTCAGATCTAAATGCAATTCTTCTGGAACCGGTTGCGCGCAATACCACAGCGGCAATTGCAGCGGCCTGTTTTGTAGCGATAAATACCGACAAAAACGCAATCGTTCATATCATGCCTTCCGACCATGTCATCACTGTCAATGACGCGTATTTGAACGTGCTGGAAACAGCACAACAGGCTGCTGAAACGGGACGTCTCGCGACATTTGGCATAACGCCTACCGAGCCCGCAACCGGGTTTGGCTATATTGAAGCCGGAGAAAAGGAAGAGACCGGGGCCCATAAAGTAACCCGTTTTACCGAGAAACCGGATGAAGCGACCGCCGTTAAAATGTTGGCAAAAGGCAATTATTTCTGGAATTCGGGAATGTTCCTGTTTTCTGCATCAGTATTTCTGAATGAATGCCGGATCCATGCTCCCGAAGTCTACAAAGCCGCAAAATCCTCTGTTGAACTTGCTGCAAAGGATCTTGATTTTGTCCGCCTTGATAAAAAAACCTTCTCACAATCTCCAGATATATCTGTTGATTATGCGATTTTTGAAAAGACCGATTTGGCCTCGGTGGTTCCCTCTCCCATTATCTGGTCTGATCTTGGTTCATGGGAAGCTGTCTGGAACTCGGGAGAACGCGATGATGCTGATAATTTCCATCGTGGCGCTGTTACACTCAACAATACAAATAGCTCGCTGGTGATATCCGAAAAACTCCACGTCGTGGTCAATGGTCTAAAAGATGTCGCTGTAATCGCCAGTGAGGATGCTGTCTATATCGGCCGTTTGTCTGACACCCAGACCATTGGAACCATTGTCAAAAAACTCGCGGCCAATCCGGATACCGCCGTACTGACAGAAGTTCATCGCACCAGCTACAGGCCCTGGGGGGGATATACCAACGTCCATATTGGCAACAGGTTTCARGTCAAAAAACTATTCATCAAACCTGGCAAAAAACTATCCCTGCAAAAACACCATCACCGATCAGAACACTGGATCGTGGTAGGYGGCACTGCTGAAGTGCARGTGAACGATGAYGTRAAGATCGTMCGTGAAAATGAGAGTGTTTACATTCCCCAGGGYGCARTTCATCGWCTTTACAATCCAGGAAAAATTCTGCTTGAGCTTATCGAAGTCCAGACCGGGTCATATCTGGGCGAAGATGATATCATTCGTATTGAGGACGATTTCGGACGGGTTTAATCAATTAAGAACGACATACAAAATTTAGTTCCATAATATTACTTATGCGACATTTAAATTGCAATATTCATTTTTTTAGAACCAACATTCCCGATACACCAAACGGTACCTTTAAGTACCGTGCAGACCAAACATCAATCCTGAAAATTAAAGTAAGAACTGAATTTAAAAGTGGAAAATTTATGCCGGTTTCTGTCTTTATTGATTTGGGTTTGACCAAATTCAGGACAGTACGGGCAAACCATATCGGTAAGAACAACAAGAAATTGAAATAATACGCCGTTTCTATATGAAATTTGGAATTTTGTGCGAGCTTCGTGAGTGTGGCAAGTAAATATCGTCGTTTGTGTTGGGCAACTCTGTCTTGAAGCCCCCACAAAACCATAAAAGTGGGGACAGTCACAATCGCGTAACCACCAGGTGCCAAAACTCTGTAGATTTCGTCCAATGCAAGACCATCATCATCAATGTGTTCTATAATATCGGTTGCCAGTACGAGCTGAAAATATTCGTCTTCGAACGGCAGGTCACACACATCACCCTTTTTAACAATTCCTAACTGTTTCTCTTTACAATAGGCGATGGCAATATCACTACAGTCAACGCCAACAATATTGTTGAACCCTGATTTATTTAGAACTCTGAGATTGGTTCCCGTGCTAGTCCCCACGTCGAGTACATGCGCATCATTACCTATATTTAGTCGTTCAATCTCCCGGAAAAACAACCATCTACGATTTGTAAACCACCAGTGTGATTGTTCGGCTAGATTTTCTGCCTCAAACGTTTGCAAATCCATGGTGACCTCAGTCCATTAGCTAAATTTCTATTTGTGTGACACATGAATTGCAAATATTCAATACAACCCCGCCTACCCCAGATAAAATACCATCCCGATAACCACAGCAAACCAGAATACGACGCCCAGGAAAATCATCGCGGCGTTGAGTTTAAGGCTGCGCACAGTAATAGCGGCACCAGTAAACACAACGGCGGCGGCACCATATTTCACGAGGTCATTGTCTCGGATGTCAAACCCTGTAAAATCCAGTGCCCAATAGACGCCGAGCAGAGCACCGAAAAACAATGCCGGCCAGAACAGAAACTCGAGCAACCTGCGCCTGCGTCGTTTGCTGTTGGCAAATTGCTCATCATGAGACCAGGGGCGGTTCTCTCCGGTTACCGGATGAAGGCGTAACAAATTGAGCGGCTGGAGCAGAAAATGCCAGCAGGTCCAGCCAGACAGGCCAATAACAGCAAGGGTGAACAGCAGATATAGCGCGTCCATAATCAGCAAATCCCAGCTGCTTTGCAGAATAAACTCATAAGTTGTCGCATACCAAAGCGGTCCTTCAACAAATTGCCAAACACCAACTGCTACCCAGAACACTGCGATAAGTGCGCCAACAAACAAGGAACTGGTTTGTGGAATTTCAACTTCAAAATTGCATTGCGGGCAGCGAAAATCCATGCCGTGCTCGGTGAGACCACCAAGACCCTCTTCCGAGAAAGCAGAAACCGGTTTCATCTCATTACAATTGCATTTGGCACAATGGCGTAATTGAACATGGCCACCAACTGGAACCGGGATATGTTTATGGGTCATGTCTGTGCGCTTTCAAATTATTTGTCAGCTTCTGATAAACCACAATTGATATAATTATCTGTGTTTACCTGGGCTCCTAATTTGGTATCTCATTCATTTTCCAAACCGGTATCAAGCCCTCTTAACAAGGTCATCATTTCATAACATATTGAAATGCTGCCTGTTGCTGGTTCATAAAAAGCATTTGCCTCGCCACATTCCCGGGCAATAATTTTCAATTTTGAACCCCACGCAAATTGATCAACAAGATCTGCGCCAAAATCCTCAAGAACAGCAGAATTTAACAGCAGAGCCCGTTCCTTTTTGTATGTGTCTGAGGGAGCATAGGATATGCGCAAGTCGGCGCGTGGTGCGTCCTCCTTGCGATATGAGCTCTTGAGCAAATCATGCCATCCGAGCATGGATTGATCAAATCGGTCTGCGCAATTTTCAATTTGCTCGTGCGTCATTTCAAACGAGGCTGCAATGTCTTTAAATTTGTCAGGCTCGGCACCCACCCCAAAACAGATGATCCGCATACCGCGCTGAATATCCAGATCATGCTCACTGAAAAAATCAATGTCATCGCTGTCGCTTGCATCCTGCAATGCGATCATGGCCATTGCAGTGTCAGACAGCAGTACATCAAAATTTTCGAACGCGTCTATTACATTGATTGTTGCAAACGCGTCGGCTGCGTCTTCTTCCTGGCCGATTACAGGCAATTCAAATTGATCAATCAGCGCGTGACCGGCTTCGTGATACATAATGTGAATTATATTATTGAGAACAAAATCATCGTCGCGGGGCGTGGCAACCACCTGTGCGGTTGTACAATAATACAAAACCAGACCAGCCAGTCCGGATAGGAAAGTTGACGATAGTTTCAAGACAGATTCTCCGGGCAAATTTTGATATGTGCCCATGTTGCGCGACCAGACCATCATTGCAAACCAAATCCTGATGCGGCAATCGTCGCCCCATAAAAAACAGGACGCCTTTAGGGCGCCCTGTCTAAAAACTGATGATCCAGTCAAACAATCCAGATCCCCCAACCTGAACCATTTAACCAGAAATCAGGCCAGTTTAACTTCAACCGGCACTGCACGGCCAAGCGTATGTCCGACAGGAGATGAATTGGTTACCTTGTCGTGCAAAGCCTGCAATGCTTCGGGCGACGCGTCACTATCCAGTTTCACATCAACTGTAATGCCACTAAAACCGGCATTGCCTTCTTTAAGGCCAAGGAATGTATGCAGATCAAGATCGCCCTCGATTTTGATGGTCATGTCCTTGATGGTGATGCCTGCCGCGGTTGCGTTGGCGGCATATCCAACTGCCAGACAATTGCCCAGTGCGCCCAATACCTGTTCTACAGGATTGGGGCCGGTGTTGGTTCCACCAAGTTGCTCGGGTTCGTCCGACACCGCTGCATCAAAATCACGGATTGTCGCTTCTGAACGAAAACCGCCATTCCATTTTACTTCGGCGCTCCATTTGGTGTTGGCAACATGTGGTTCCTGCATGATTTTTTCGGCAAGACTGGCAACTTTACCAATATCAACATCGTTCATCAGGTTTTTGGTCATTTCAGTCATATTAGTCCCTCCCAGGTACATATTGGTGCATAGAGCACCGGTCTTCAGGTGTTGCGCGCATCACGCATCACATCATTGCTCCAGTTACTTCGGGCGCGGCGCCCTGAAACAGGAAGCCCTCCCGGCGCTACTTCAGTGCAACGCGCCCGATGCACGCCACATGGTTTATAAACCAAACCACCCGGCGAACATCTGTTCTGTTATGTGTTGTTCAGTCCATGCGTGTTTCAGGACTGACTATTATCCAGTTAGCCACTCCCGGCCTTTAAGCATTGCCTTCCAATAAACCATTGGAAGAATGGTCTTTTTCAGGAACCATGCTGAACGGCGCGGTTTTGTTGAATCCCATGGGAATGTCGGCATAACTTTGCCGCCATAACCAAATTCGGCGAGAATGATTTTACCTTTCTCAACAGTCAGCGGACAGGATCCATAACCATCATAAAGTGGCAGTGGTGCCTGTCCCTTCATTGCGGCAATCACGTTCGCTGCAACGATTGGTGCCTGTTTACGTGCTGCTGCTGCGGTTTTGGCATTGGGTGTTGAACACACGTCACCAAGGCTGAACACATTTTCAAATTTTGTGTGCCGCATTGTGGCCTGATCAACATCAACCCAGCCACCATCATTTGCCAATGGGCTTGATTTGATAAAATCAGGTGCTGTTTGTGGTGGACAAACATGGATCATATCAAAATTGCGTTCGACGATTTCCGGCTCGCTACCTTCTTTTGTGACCTTGAACCAGGCTTTTTTGGCGGTTCCATCAATCCTGATCAGATTATGACCAAAATCGAGATTGATGTTGTATTTCCTGATGTATTCCATCAATGGCGGCACATAGGGTGCACAGCCAAACAATACTGGTCCGGCATTGCAGAACGACACATTGATGTTTTTCAGGCGACCGGTACGCATCCAGTGATCACAGGACAGATACATTGCCTTTTGTGGTGCACCGGCACATTTAATCGGCATGCCTGGTTGTGTGAAAATGGCTTCCTTGCCGGCCATTCCCTGAACCAGTTTCCAGGTGTATGGCGACAAATCATATCGGTAGTTTGAGGTTACGCCATTGCTGCCAAGTGCGTCGTTCAAACCTTCAACCGCATCCCAGTCCAGTTTCAGGCCAGGCGTTACGATCAGCATTGTGTAGCCGACAGTCGCGCCATCTGCGAGGACAACTTCGTTTTTTGTTGGCTCAAAACTGGCGACAGATGCCCTGATCCGTTTGACACCCTTTGGCCAGACCGAGCTCATCGGGCGGGCGGTTTCTTCCTTGTCGAAAATTCCGCCGCCAACCATTGTAAATCCAGGCTGATAATAATGGGTATCTGCAGGTTCAATGATAGCGATATCAAGCGAACGGTCACGCTTGTGCAGGCTGGCTGCAGTTGCAATTCCGGCAGCTCCTCCGCCAACAATCAGCACTTGATGTGATGTGGTCATTATTCTCCCCCAGTATTCTTTTTAAAGCCGGTTTATTGGCACTTTCAAATATAGTTTTCCGTCGTCTTCAGCCGGAGGCATCCGGCCTGCCCGCATGTTTACCTGTATCGAAGGTATGATTAATTTTGGCATCGACAATTGCGCATCACGTGCGGTGCGAAACGCCACGAAATCCTGTTCAGACTTGCCGCCGCCGACATGAATGTTCTGTTGTTTTTGTACGGCAACAGTTGTTTCCCAACAGAACTCTGTCCGTCCGGGTGCCTTGTAATCATGGCATAAAAACAGACGCGTTTGATCAGGCAGGGCGAGAATCTTCTGGATCGAATGATAAAGATCCGTAGCCGAGCCTCCAGGGAAATCGGAACGCGAGGTCCCAAAATCCGGCATAAACAGGGTATCTCCGATAAAGGCAACATCTCCGCATACATATGTCACACATGCGGGTGTATGCCCGGGTGTATGCATGACATTTACCTGCATATTGCCGATCCTGAAGCTGTCCCCATCTGTAAACAGTCGATCAAACTGGCTGCCATCCATCTGGAATTCCGTACCGGCGTTGAAGATCTTGCCAAAGACCTCCTGCACGGTGTCGATATTGGACCCAATGGCAATTTTTCCACCCAGTTCACGGGCCAGATATGGTGCCGCGGAAAGGTGATCAGCGTGGACGTGGGTTTCAATTACCCACTCCAGAGACCACCCGCGTGAGGTGATCTCGCTGATAAGATTGTCGGCGTGGCGGGTTTGCGTTCGGCCCGCCGCCAGATCAAAATCAAGAATTGAATCAATCACCGCACATGCGCTGGAAGTCGGGTCTTTCAGGATGTAACAGGCCGCATTTGTGGCCTCATCAAAAAAGCTCAGTACTTCTGGATTCTCAATTCCCGGATTTTGGTGATCAGGCATCTAAAACTCCACAACCGCCCGAATACTTTCACCCGCGTGCATTAACTCAAAGCCCTTGTTGATGTCTTCAAGTGGCAGAACATGGGTAATCATTGGATCGATCTCGATTTTTCCATCCATGTACCAATCAACAATTTTGGGAACATCTGTACGTCCACGTGCACCACCAAAGGCAGTGCCGCGCCAGGTCCGGCCGGTAACCAGCTGGAACGGGCGTGTAGAAATTTCAGCACCGGCAGGAGCCACACCGATAATGATCGATTCGCCCCAACCCTTGTGGGATGCTTCAAGCGCTGTACGCATCACTTCGACATTACCGGTCGCATCAAATGTATAATCTGCTCCACCTTTGGTCAGTTCAACCAGATGGGCTACAAGATCACCGGAAATCTCGGAAGGATTGACAAAATCGGTCATGCCAAAGCGCGTGGCCATTTCGATTTTGCCAGGATTGAGATCAACACCAACAATCTGGTCAGCACCGGCAAGACGCAGGCCCTGGATGACATTCAGGCCAATTCCGCCCAGGCCAAACACAATGGCACGACTGCCAATTTCGACCTTTGCGGTGTTGATAACTGCACCGATACCTGTGGTTACGCCACAACCGATGTAACAAATTTTGTTAAACGGGGCGTCTTTGCGCACTTTGGCAAGAGCAATTTCAGGCAGTACAGTGTGGTTGGCGAATGTCGAACAACCCATGTAATGCAGGATAGGTGTACCATCGAGCATCGAGAACCGGCTGGTTCCATCAGGCATTAAACCCTGGCCCTGTGTACTACGGATAGACTGGCACAAATTGGTCTTTGGATTGAGGCAGTAATCGCATGTGCGGCATTCCGGTGTGTAAAGCGGGATCACATGATCGCCAGGAACCAGGCTGGTAACACCCTCTCCCACTTCCAGAACAACACCGGCACCCTCGTGGCCAAGAATGGCAGGAAACAACCCCTCCGGGTCTGCGCCGGACCTTGTGAACTCGTCAGTGTGGCAAAGACCAGTGGCCTTGATTTCCACAAGAACCTCACCGGCCCGGGGGCCATCAAGGTTCACTTCCATTATTTCAAGTGGACTGCCTGCTTTCATTGCGACGGCGGCTCTTGTGCGCATTTGCATCTTACCCTGTTTCTTTTTCTCTTGATTTCAAAATCAACTTATTATCATAATGCGGGACAAGTTCTTGAACCGTGAGAAATCTTTGCATCTTGATCGTTTAATTGCAATACCGGAAATAACCACTTTTGCCGGGTGCCTTTTAAAGGCAGCAACAGCAGGAATTGATAGAACGGTCATCGTGACCCCACGTCAAATCCGGGTTGTGAATAGCATCCGTGTAAACGCAAAAGACGATCATGCAATAGACCTGGTTCAATTTGGCCCGGGAGAATGGTCAACTTACACTTGTACGCTTTCAAATACCAATAATCCCTGGGCCGGGAGCGGAAACCAGGGTGCGAGCCAGGAGAATAACAAAAAATAACAATATGCATGGGCATTAATCCATGCAGGAGGAAACCCCTGACCAGCAAAGCCAGGTCAGGGTCAGGGCCATACCTGAAGACATAGAATTCATTGGGAGGAAAATAATGAATTTAAGACCAGATCCAACGTTCCACGCAACGCCGCAACTTGCGATGGAAGCTCCGGCAGAAAACTACGGCTTTACTGTCATGCTTAGCCCCGATGGTGAGCAGGCAGACGGAATTGCAG
>JAESRR010000219.1 GCA_016764535.1 Cohaesibacteraceae bacterium
TCACGCAACCTGTTTTGTTCTTTCAGTCGCTGTTGATCCATGCCTGGTATTCAAAGGTTTGATGTGGGTGGGGTAGTGATGAATGTTTGCTGGATCAAACAATATTCAATTGTTTGCGGGCAGCACTGGCCAGCCATGCCGCGCGGCTGACTTTTCGCTCCCGAGCGTTGCTGTCAATGGCCTCAAGCAATGATGCGTCGAAGGTGACGTTGGCCCGGACAGTGCGACTGCCCATGGCAATGTATTGAATTGCAGTCATCACCGCTCCGTTTGAAATATCGGCCTTTACATCGGTACGTGCCAGCAATATGTCCGGTGAAATCGGGTCCGGAATGTTTCCGATATCATCCTCAAAATACAATTGCAAAGCCTCGCTTGCACTTAGTATTGCTTCCTCAAAAGTATCACCAGCAGAAAATACAGTTTCAAATTCAGGAAAACTGACGCCGAAACAGCTATTGTCATCTTTCTCGATCAGTGCCTGGTAGTATGTCATTTTGCTTCCTCATAAAAGTTTGGTTCAGGGAAATCCGATTGGTAAATAGATATTGTGAAAGCAATAAGGGCGGTTACATCCAGCCTGCCATCTTTGCTATTTTTCTTGCTGTGCCAAGTGGCAGATCTTTTTTCGGATGGGGGACAATAACAATTCTGCCCAATAAATCCCTGAATTTGTGATGGGAGCCCTTAATTGAAATCAATTCAAACCCTTCCTTTTTCAATCGTGATATGATGCGTTTACTGTTTAGCTCCATCACGTTTTATCTCGATTTGGATCAACTCAAAATTCGTTGTTTGAAAATGAAAATACCACAAAACCTGGTTTCTGTCAAAATTTAGTGAGTAGTATAATGCGCATTGTAAATCGATTAGTGGGTATTATAATGCGTCTTACTGATTTTATGCTGAAAATTATTTTCCAATCGGCTCATCAATCTTTGCTGCACAATCCGGTAACCGGGAGAGAACCAGATTGCGGGACGGGCGGATTTTTTGTGGTAGTTCCTGCAACACGTCGTCGATAACTTCTGCCGAGACTGTTCCGACCACGCAGCCATAGTCCTTCAAGTCACCTTCCGGGTTATTTTCTTTCCATTTTTTATAGTCGTTATGTTCAAAAGCCGCTGCAGCGACAAGACCCGCAAGCGGGACAGCGACCATGCCGCGTCGCAGGCGGGCTTTGGCCTTGGTGCGAACGACCGCTTTGGCGACAGCCTTTTTGCGTTTGATGAGCATGCGGGTTCTGGTGCGGGCAATGGCAGCCGCGATGGCTCTGCGGTTCGCAACAGCAGTGGTGAGTGCGCCTGCGGCCATGGTTGTCACCTGGGTTGTGAGGGAAATGGCCCAAAGACCCAGACTGATGGTTGTCGTTGCCAAAGACACGCACAGCATCATGAGGAAAGTGGTGGTCCTGAGGAATGTAAATAATTTTAGCATTGTCAATTGCCTGATTTATTTGCAATAAGTCGTCTTTAACATGGTTCTGTATTCGCTAAATTGAAAGAGGCGGATTTTGTTGGATCATGGAGAATATAATTCAATCCAACGAATGGATTGGAAAGTAAACCTGGGCGTGAGGTCGCGTTTAATGAACGGTCACGATGTTTTCTAAAGTCAACCGTGAACGCTGCCTGGCCACATTTTCCCTTGCGGGATGGTGGTCGATGTTCAGCGTACCGGCGTTAGCTGAAGTTTGTGATAAATTGGTACCAATGTGGAACCCGTCCCATGGGCCTGTTGGACAAATCGAACATACGCTCAACACATTTCTCAACCCGTTTATTGGTGTGCCCGTAGCGATTTTATTGCTCACTGGTCTGGGTTTTAGAAATCGTTTTGTGAAGAGCATATGCCTTGCGATGTTACTCATCTTCACTTGGGTAATTGCTTCAGGATATGATGATCGAGTGTATGAGGCTGCGATGGCTGAAGGGTGTGTAACAAAGCCGGTTTTATCGACCGTTGTTATGGCTGGCATTTGTATTTGGCTTACATATCGGCTTGTTAAGGGACCACGCAATTTAATGTCATAATCAATGGCAAATATCCAGATATCACAGGCTTCATTCCAGAGATCCAAACTATTCATTGTCGTTCGTAAAATGTACGGCATATGGTTCTGACCCGAACGCAAAGTACACTCAATCAATAGGGAGACGAACATGATCACATGCTACATCAACTACGAAATTGACCCGGACAGGATCGAGGAGTTCGAAACCTATGCCAAGCTCTGGATTCCTCTTGTCGAGAAGTTTGGCGGCACACATCACGGCTACTTTTTGCCCAAAGAAAGCGCCAGCGATCTTGCGATTGCCCTGTTTTCGTTTCCCTCACTTGCGGATTATGAGAAATACCGTAAGGACAGTATGAAGGATGAGGCATGTCTGGCAGCTTTTGAATATGCCAAACAAACCAAATGTATACGCCGGTACGATCGACAGTTTTTGAGGCCGGTCTTGCGTTAAATCTGCACGTTAACTTTCGTTACTCATAGAGATTTGGATAATCGGTAATCAGGCCATCAACGCCCATGGCGATAATCTTCCTGACGTCTTTGGGATTGTTCACTGTCCAGGGGATCACTTTCAAGCCAAGTACATGGGCTTCTGAAACCAGTTTTTCAGTTAGTTCACGGTGGTAGGGTGACCAGACTTTGCCGCCTGCGGCTTTAACCAGTTCCGGAACGGACCCATCGTGATCATCGACATCAAACCCGGCTGTCCACCCTGTGGTTCCAGCCTGTCCAACGCCAATATTGTCCAGCCATCTTTGTTGAGCCGTTAAATAAACAGTTGGTATGCCGGAGGCTTGTTTCTGAACCAATTGAAGCGTGCGCCAGTCAAACGACTGGATCGCGACACGCGTCTGCATTTTGTGTGCCTTGATAACATCGAGCATCAGGCTGACAAAACGTTCGGGGGTAACAGTTTTTGAATTTTGCCCGGGTGCAAGTTTGGTCTCGATGTTAAAACGGACATTGTTGTTCCCGGACGCGGTAACAAGTTCAAACAAATCGGAGAGCCTGGGGATTTTTTGAAAACCGGCACTCTTTTGATAGGGAAAGCGCTTCGCGTAGCTGGACGCGGGATTTACTTCGCCAACATCAAATGTGGCGAGCTCCGTATAATCAAGCTCCCCGAGCAGGCTGGATTTATCCTTTACCCATTCGCCGTTTGAATTGCGGGTCATATTCGGATTGAGATACGCATCATGATGAATAACCACCACACCATCTTTGGTGATGCCCAGATCAAGTTCCAGGGTCGTTACACCAATTTTGAGAGCGCGGGTAAATCCTGCCAGTGTATTTTCGGGCAGCAATCCGCGCGCGCCACGATGGCCCTGCAAATCAAAGTCTTTGCTGACTTTAACACCGGCGACACTTTTAGCGCCTTGTGCGGTTGCAAACTGGCCTGGCAACAGAGTGATAAGGCTTGCCAATAGTCCTGCACATAAACGCTGCTTCATGATTTACCCCTTTTTAAAACCGATCACGAGCATAGAACGAAAATTCCATTTCCCGCTATCAAAATTTGTTCAGAACTCTTTTCATGTTGGTTGTTTGGTATGAATTTTATTTCTCTGTTATTTTTTCAGGACATTGGGATTTGCATAAACTCGCTATCAGGGTAGCGATGATGACCGGGTTAATTCAACAGTCCCTTCTTTTGCAATTTGAAGATGTTTTGTACAGAGCTCTAAATTTGATGCAGGGAAGGTTCAGGGTGGAATTTGTTTCGTCCGAAATGCCCAAAGTGCACAAAATCCAACCGTTCATTCCAGATCAGGCTGGATGAAATCGCCGTGTTAGCTGGTATCGATTGCCAGGAAAATACGCTCCTTGCTAAGCCCATAGTTGAATATTTTCAAATATTGGTAAATTTGACAAGGGTCTGTTTTGCTCTCACAATGGTTGTAATAATGGAGAAAAACGGGGAATTTCAATGTCAGATCTTGCAAATACCATCACAATTGCTGATGTCCCATATGTTGTAACTGAATTGCCAAAACCAAATTCGCCACTGGTTGTTGCCAGCAGGCAAAAGGTCCTCGATACGCTCATTATTGATGACATGGTGCCAAATCTGGATCGGATAAGCCACCTGTTGCATCTTGCCTATGTTGGCGTGCGCGAGGACGCGGACATCACCAATCAGGTTACGCAACTTCAATATGATTTCATGGATCTGTGTACAGATATGACCCTCTCCATGGATACGATCCAGTCTTCCACCGGGCCGCTGCTTAAACGTCTTCACTGGTTTTCCAAATTGCTCTACCGGGGCAAGGAAGTGAAAGCGTTCAGGTTTCTTGAGGCATGTAACGAGCATGCAACCCAGATGGCGACAGCAGCGCACAAGCTTTCTGCGCGGTTTGATAAACTGGCTGATACCGCGCAGGCCACCCAGATAAACACCACCACCGCCCAGGGTCTTGAGCAAGACGATAAAAATGCGTTGAAGAAACGCATGGACAAAATCAAGGAACAGCAGGCCTCGGGTAATAAAAGGCGCGATCTGCTATCAGATGAAATTGATGATGCCAAAACCCGCTATGCGGCCGCATTGGAAGAGCAACACTCTCAGGAAACGGCTGCGAACAAACTGGCATTGGTGAAGGCCTTTACGGGCATGGTAGGCCAGGCGGTCGGCGGTATTTCCAGCGCCTATGTCATGTCCAGAAACCCGATGGCAGGCATGGGCGGAATGGGCCAGCAAAATTATGCCAACAATGGCGGGTATCCGTCTGATCAAAACGGCATGAGCCAGCAGGGCGGGGGAGGTTATGATGCTGGTTACGGCAGTGCCATGAATGACGACATGATGCAGCAGGATATGGCTGATATGGGGCCGGTCGATCAGAGTATGGGGACTACGCTCAATAATCCTGACTATCTGGACGGCCCGGGACCTGGTGATGATTATGACGATATGAATGGAGTTGATGACGGCACGACTTCAGATCTCAACCAGCCCACAGTTGTACAGTCGGCGCACATTATTCGGCAGCAGCGATATGTAGCCGCCCGGGGTATTGGGTACAACGCCAACATGGCCCGGTCCGGCAATTCAACAATGCCACAATCGCAAAAGACCCAGGCGCAATCCCTGCAAGAACAAACAATGAAACAACTTGAAATTCAGATGTCGCTGCAAAAAGAACAGCGCGAACTACTTGGCAATCTTGAAGCTTTTGCGTCTGAACTCACTCATAAAAAGGATGACACAGATTATCTAACGCACGCAATTGCAGCGATGGATGCAGCCATTGGTGCGCTTAAGAAAATATCCAGCTCGTTTAAAAATATAGGCAAAAACTGGCAGTCCTTCTCCGATGATCTGAAAAATCTTGGCAGCGCCGATATGGAAGAGAACATCAAAATGTTTACGTCTGCCGATGATCCCCTGGAAGAACGCCTGAAGGACTATCACGATCCGGACACCATGACGAGCATTGTGACCAATTACGCCGCCTGGCAGGGGTTGTATTTGGTGATTGGTCAAATCGCCAAAAAAGTTGATGGCGCACGCAAAGTCTCTTCGAACCTTTACGATCGAAATGTGTCAGTCAGCGAAGCGCACACCATAGCCCTGAAGCTTGGTACAAAACTCAAGGAGAGTGCTGAAGCCGAACTGAAAATTCTTGATAGTCAGATCAAGGAAAACGAGATTCTGCACAAAAGAGTGTCCGAGGGAGCGGAGGCGTGAGCACGCCACGTCTGATGCTGACAGTTGCGATCGGGCTCGTTATGAGCCCGGCGTTCGTCTCTCCCGGGCTTGCGCAATCGTATGAAGCACAGGGCTATGCGCAGGAGCTGCAACAGGTCCAGACTATTGCGGCCTATGTGTATTTGCTGGACGAAGACCTGAAGGTCAACAAGATGTCATCTGCGAGGGCAAATTTTGGTCAAATAGCGCCTGCTCTCGCGGTTTTGGTGCCCAAACTGGATAGAAAACACCAGCAGGCAACATTGTTGAAAAACGAGTGTGAGACAAACGCACTTGTTTTTCAGACATCGAATGGAGAGTCGGAGAGTGCATTAAGAACAGCGCGAAAAAATTTAAACACGGCCATTGAATTGTTGCGAAAGTACTTTGCCCAGATTAACAAAATTGATGCGACCACCGCTGGGTTACCGGCGAAGAGGGACACCGCGTATAATAATTTTAAGCGACTGTCGGACAAAATTGATAATGCAGAAAGTAACCCCCTTGCATTTTGGAATTCATTCGATGTCGTAGCAAATAACGACGTGGCGGATGCCAATAACTATTTGCGAACTTACAAAGGCCTTGTGACGCAGCTGAACAACCTGGCACAATCAAGAGCAACCAACTACGCGCAGTATGATTATCAGAACCGGTTGATCAAATATTACAATGCCGAGATTAGTCGTCTGATGACAGAATCCCGGAGCTACTTTGATACAGTTGGCCTGTTCAAAAACCAGGCAGCCACTCTGGAAGATGCCTACAAAAACGCAAGAGAAGCGTACCTGATTGCGACAAACGGGCTGCCGGATCAACTGAAATTGATATCCGATGTCATTGGTCTGATGGATGCGAATGACGCGACTTACGAAGACGTCAACAAAGAAACAATAAGTTTGGCGAAGGAAATTGTTCGCATGGAGGAGCAACGAAAAACAGCAAATCAGATTCTTCTTGCGGTGGGAACATGTGCACTTGTCAGAGCTGTAGTGATTAAATAATGGCGTTATCCAGATTGCAACGCAGCAGAATTATCGGGCAGTATRTGCGCCTTTTCAGGGGTCTGCAYAGGCGCATATTRGGKATGGGCGGACGACGTGCCTTCAGTGTGGGCTTCAATTTTGCCCGACTGGAAGCCTATGTGAACGGACATGAAGTATATGCAAGAAATGCATTTTCTCACAACTCGCTGCTTCCGGTTGCTGCAATGCGGCTGGTTGTTCCAACGGTCAGTCGGCAAAACCTGCATACTTTGGGCATATCCAATAACCACCAGACWGCCAATCACACYGAACCAAAAYTGTTTTWYGATTTKATCCAGCAGGCRAGGCATCACAACTGGAACATTGATCATATAAAGATGATATCCCAAAGACCGTGTTGYGATAGTTGTTTGCAACACTGCATTCAGGATATGACGGCAGTGTCGAATTTGCTGCACATCAGTGGCGTGCAATTGACGGTCACGATTATCGAAACAAGCACCAATCAAATTCGACCGAGCCATGCGATGCCCGTCAGGCGGCCACGTGCCGTTGTTCGGCGKCATCCTGTYAGACGACAGCAGCAKGTTCARCCYRMMGGACGGCATCGKGGTGCCAGGGCTSMACGRCGWCAAAKAGCTTCCGGGCATCTTCGGCGTAATTCGCGCTGACGATTTTTAATGCAGCATTGATCGTTGTTTTAAAGTGATCGCTATAACTCAAATTTCTGTTCTACTTTGCCGCTGACCGGGTCAATGGATTTCAGCACCACATCATAACCCCAAAGTCGGGCGACATGGGATAACGTAGCTTTGGCTTCCGCGTCATCCAGCGGGATATTGTCCTTCTGGAAATGGGTGAGAATTAACGTGCGGCTCTCATCCAGATCAACATGGGTGACCTGAATATCCAGATCCATGTTGGTGACGGCATGCTGGGCGGCGAGGGCGCGCCTGACATCGCGATACCCACCTTCGTCGTGAATGGCACCGATGCGCATCATTGGGTTTTTCATATCGTCATCGAGCCGGAACAAACGCATGTCGCGGATCAGATGCGGGCTGAGAAATTGCAGAATAAAACTTTCGTCACGAAAGTTCACCCACGCATCACGCAGTGTTCCAAGCGGATCACCATTACCGGCGAAATCAGGGAACCATTCACGGTCCTCGATTGTGGGCTCCATACACATGCGATGGATATCCTGCATCATGCCAAAGCCCAGTGCATAGGGGTTGATACCGTTGTAATAAGGGGTATCAAAATCAGGTTGGGCAATGACAGAAGAATGGCTGTGCAGCATTTCCAGCATCGCACTGTCCGGGATCAAACCCTTCTCATGCAGCCTTTGCATGGTGTGATAATGCACATAACAGGCGCAGCCTTCGTTCATCACCTTGGTCTGCTTTTGCGGGTAAAAATACTGGGCTGATCGGCAAACGATACCGAGCAACTCCCGTTGCCATGGTTGAAGTTTGGGAGCGTGATGCTCAAGAAAATACAGAACGTTGGATTCCGGCAGGCTAAGTTTTTCGTAAATTTTGCGCGAGGCCTCCCTGTCAAATCCGGCTTTCAGGGCTTCACCGGGCAGGGTGCGCCACAAATCGTTGAAAGTGGCTTCTTCATAATCTGCCCGCTCCTTGGCCCGGGCTTTTAATTCGCGCTTTGAAATGTTCTTGCGCGGGTAACGATCCACTGCATGAGTTTGCAATGCATGTGCTGCGTCGAGCACTTCTTCTACCGCTTCAAACCCGTATTTTTCCTCGCATCCAGCCACACTGTGTTTGGCGTATTGAAAGAAGTCCAGCACGGTGTCGGCGTCTGTCCATTGTTTGAATAGGTGGTTGTTGCGGAAAAAATGGTTGTGACCAAATGCGGCGTGGGCAATCACCAGTGTTTGCATGGAGATGGTATTTTCTTCCATGATGTAGCTGATACAGGGGTTGGAATTGATGACAATTTCGTAGGCCAACCCTTGCAGACCCTTGCGATATAACATGTCGTTGCGGGCGAAACTCTTGCCAAACGACCAATGGGAATACATGAGCGGCATGCCGACAGAAGAATAGGCATCGAGCATTTGTTCAGACGATATGATTTCGATCTGGTTGGTATAGGGATTGAGGCCAAATTCACCCAGAGCGATTTCCTCGCAAGCGTCAAACACGTCCTGCAGGACCTGAAAAGACCAGTCGACACCCTCAAACAGGTACGATCCGGTTTTGACACGCATTTTTGCCCGTGCGCCCATGCTGTTCTCCCTTCAGCGTCTCGCAACGCTGCTGAAAATTGAAATAGCCCTGAAAATACTGAATCTGACAGCTCTCATGCGGCATCCAGTTTTTTGGCGAAAAGCTGCCGGAAAACCGGGTAGATGTCACTTGGTTGCCCTATGCGTTTTAGTGCAAATTTTTGATCAAAACCGTTGATAGCGGAATAGGTTCGCCACAAAGTTGAACCAGATGGATTGATGTTGAATATCTGCTGATCAGATTGATCATACACCTCGATATAGGCGTAATACTGGCAGGCGGGCAGGATGTCATCGTTGAGAAAGCGCACGCAATTTGCGTTGTCGCTCTCGTAGTTTTCACCATCGGAGGCTTGCGCCGCATAAATGTTCCAGTCGTCCAGTGGATAGCGTTGGTCCAGGATACGTTTCATTTCCTTCATCGCGGTGGAAACAAAGGTGCCGCCGGTTTCGCGTGAATAGAAGAAGGTTTCCTCGTCCACTTCACTGGCCTGGGTGGTGTGGCGGATAAATACGATATCGACCTTTTGATATTGCCGTTTTAGAAACTGCGCGTGGAGGGATTGTCCGAGCAGGTTTAGGTTATGAATCTACCAATGTATCCGCTTGCCTTAATATTTCTTCCGATCACTTGGGCTTACGAGGCGTTAATACGCTAGAACAATTAGCCGAAGCTAAAATTCCATATATTTCTATATGTACAGACCCAACAACAGGAGGCACAACAGCATCTTTTGCAATGTTAGGCGATATTAATATTAGTGAGCCTAGAGCATTAATAGGATTTGCAGGACCTAGAGTAGTTCGA